>DASRUL010000001.1:0-4076 GCA_035655455.1 Candidatus Nanoarchaeia archaeon
AACCAAAGAAGAATCAAAAACTGCAAAAGTCACCAAAAAATATGACATGTACGGCTACGTGGAAAGAATACCTTTAACAGGCATCAGAAAAACCATAGCCAATAAACTCACGACAACTTTTCCTCAAGCGCACGTTACCCATATGGATGAGGCAGACGTTACTCATTTACTTACACTCAAAGAACAGGCAAAAAACAAAAAAACACATTTAACCTTAGCTCCATTTATCATCAAAGCAACAATCTTAGCCTTAAAAAAACATCCCTATTTAAACGCCACTTTCAACGGCGAAGAACTCATCGTAAAAAAATACTATAATATTGGCATAGCTACAGACACCCCAGACGGGCTCATGGTTCCCGTTCTCAAAATAGCAGATCAAAAGACACTTATCCAGATAGCAGAAGAACTCAAAATACTCATAGAACACGCGAAAAAAAGAAAGATAGACTTAGCAGACCTCCAAGGATCAAGCTTCTCCATCACAAATATTGGCTCAATCGGCGGAACATATTTCACACCTATCATGAATCCTGGAGACGTCGCTATTTTAGGGCTTGGAAGACGAACAGAAAAAGCACTAGTACTTAATAGAAAAATTGAAATTAGAAATATTTTACCTCTTTCTGTCACTTTTGACCATCGCATTCTAGATGGGGCTGAGGTCGCACGCTTTGTCAATGACTTCAAACAATTCTTAGAAAATCCAGAAACTCTTTTCCGTTAAAAGTGACCAAAACACCTTTCCAGCGTGAAAGGCATCGCCATCTTATGCTCATTCGCAGCTTCAATCACCTCATAATCTCTCTCAGAACCACCAGGCTGAATAATCGCAGTCACACCCACACGCGCAACTATATCCACAGAATCCCTAAAAGGTAAGAACGCATCAGACGACATCACTGCACCTGCTAAAGGATTGTAGGATAATTCCTCTTGACCAATAATCCCCTTTAAAGGATCATAAGGCATACCTTCACGATCCATCGCTTTCTGATAAGCCTTCACAATAGCCTGTTCCACAGCACCTACCCGCTCTTGCTGCCCAGAACCAATAGCAACGCTTACCCCCTCTTTCATCAACACAATGCCATTACTTCTCACTCCAAGATTCACATACCACGCAGTCAACAAATCATCAAGCTCCCTCTCAGTAGGATCGCGCTCAACAACATACTCTCTTTCGTCATGCCTCACAAGAGGATCTAACACGAGATCTTCTTTTCCTCGAATACTGCTCACATAAGGAGCCTGCACAACAACCCTTCCCGCAGGAAGCATCTTTAAATCATACAGCCCTTCGCAATCATCACCAACAAACCGAGGTAATTTTTCCAATCCTTTACACCTTACCGCGCGCAAGTTCTTCCTTGACTCTAACACATCAAGCGATCCCCCCTCAAACTCAGGAGCAACAACGACCTCCACAAACGTAGAAACAACAGCCTCAGCAGTCGCTCTATCAAGAGGATGATTCATCACAACCACAGAACCAAACGCACTCCTGGCATCAGCGTCACGCGCATCAACATATAATCTTTCAAGGTTTTTATCACCGACTTGCGTGGCAAAACCAGAAGGAACCAAGTGCTTCATCACCGCAACAGAAGGCCTTCCAAAAAACTTCAACACGTCAAGCGCGCGCAATGTATCCATAACATTCGTCGCAGACAATCCATCTTTCGCATTCTTTATTATTTCAAGATCCACAGACCTTCTTGCACGCTTATATCTTAAAATTTGGTCTCCAGAACAAGAGCTCACTAGCCTATACACCGCCGCAGGCTGATTCGGATTCTCACCGTATCTTAAAGACGCTTCCCGCTCAAGGTACAATGTCAAATCTTGAGGAAGATCATCCTCAACCCTCGTCTTGTACGTCCTTTTAAAACCCGTAACGTCAGTTCCCCGTCTCTGAGCTCCTTCCGCAGCCATGTTTAAGCACCCTGAACTTTCTCAAATCTATTTATAATCTTTATTTCATCCTCTTTACCATCAAAGCTCTTTCCAGCCAACGCAACCCTCCAACGATCATCCAGCTGTTCCCAAAACTGCTGCATCGCCCCTTCTAAAGAATCCTGAATCGGAACAACAAACGGCTCTCCCTCAAACGAAGGCAAATTCTTACTGTCACCATGTTTGTAGGTTGTTACACAATATCCAAACCCTGGAGCAACACTCGGATACTCAAACATTTGCATCAGCGTGGGGAATTTCTCTTGCTCGAATGGTTGTGAATCGGTACTTCCAACCCATCTCTCTCTTTCAAGAGGATCCGCCTTCAAAACACTAATAACAAGCTCGCCATCTTGCGAATGATATCCTGTAATTCTTGGCGTAAAAATTGGCGTATCGGGCTCACAAGAATAACGCTCCATCGCGCGCGCAAACGCCACTGGGCAAGGAATTCCCTTTCTATCAAACGTTTGACGAACAGTATCAGTCTGAGCGCCATTGCTCACGATGTGAAAGCCCTTAAACTGACGCATCACATTATATATAATCAACGAAGGGTCTTTAACTTTAGAAGGATCAGCAGCCTCTGTAGAAACAACAGGCTCACCCCAATCATCCCTCCTAAGCACATACACCCTATTCTGACTATTCGCACTTCGCCCCATAATCCATGACAATTGCACACCTCTTCCAGAAGGACTCTTTCCAAGAACAATCCCACGACAAGGATTCTCAACAAATCTTGCTCTCATATTTTCTTGCGCGACTTCATCCAATCCCATAACACTTTCCCCTCATTTCAGTTAATAAAGATTTATTTTATTCTAGAGATATATTTGAATATACTCTTTTAAGCTTTCACATAACACGGACCACGATTTTTTCCTGGACTCTCAAGATTCCACTCCTTCCTCAAATATTTACTTTTTAACAACTCTTTAATTAAAATTTGTTCTTCATCACTCAAATCATCAACCTCCCAGTCTTTCCCCTCCACAAAAGACTCTTTCACCCTTTCGTATAATTCTGAAAACGAAATCTGCTGATGCTCTCTAATTGAAGTAACTTCATTCATCAATTTCTCCCTCTCCACTTTCAACAGCCTCGCAGTTTTCTCCACATCAAAACTATAAATCAACGTGCCATGCTGCAACACCGCATTATGCACACGCGCCTGCGCATTCCCAGAAATCTTCCTTCCAGAGACGCGAATATCGTTTCCCTCTAATGACGCTTGAATATTCAACAGACTTAACGCAGATAACATCCAACTGCAAATTCCCTTATACGTTTCAGAAATTTCCCTTGAAGACATCGCCTCAGGAATAACAACACTATACGTCAAATCGGCGCTGTCATGAAAAACAGCAGCGCCACCCGTAATCCTTCTCACACAATCCGCCTCAAGAAGCACATCACTCGCATCCTGATAATACCCTAAAGAAATACCCGCAGGCTTCCACTGATAAAAACGAATCGTCGGAGGACTCCTTCCAGAACCAACCGTCATTGTCAACGCTTCATCAATCGCCATATTCGTGAAAGCATCATTCGCTTCTAGCTCAAGAAGACGCCACTTCACCAGCTCATCCATAAAAACAACCAGAAACTATATACATATAAACCTTTTTCGTTCTTCAAGATCATGCACTTCACCCAAGAAGAAATCCTCAAAGACCTCAAAAAAGGAGAAAAACACTCACCATGGAAAAAACCACTCCTCATTCTCCTCTCTCTTCTCACTCTCATCCTCTTTCTTTTCGCCTTCGTCCTTGATCCCGCAGCTCTCTCCATCCTCGGAGGGCTTCTTGAAAGCTCACGCCTAGACGAAAATTCCCTAACAATCCAGAAGAAAGAAGTAACTCTGTCTTTCACCCTTGAAACTTACAAAACACTTAAAGAACTTTTCATTCAAAACGAAGGAAGAGAATTCAAAGCTTGCGTCCTCGGAACAAAAGAAAATGTCACTTACAATTTATACCGAGTCTTTGTTCCTGAAACATACTTTCAAGAATTTTCAAAAGTCGTCGCGGCACCCTGCCCAGCAGAAACACTCATAGACTTACATTCCCATCCTTTAAACCACTGCATTCCCTCTTATCATGATGTTCAAGTTTTAA
>DASRUL010000002.1:0-5769 GCA_035655455.1 Candidatus Nanoarchaeia archaeon
TGTGGATTATCTTGAATGGTGTTGCCGTTGGTTTTGCACCTACGAATAGGTGCAAGTGGTCAGGCATAATTTCTAATGCCAGATTACTAATACTCATCTCTTGACATTGTCCTTCAATGATTGCTTTTAGAACTTCAACAACCTTTCCAGTCAATATTGGCTTCCTGTATTTTGGAATCCAAATAATGTGGTAATTGATGTCGTATTTGCAATGGTGAGATGTCCTCACAGTTGCGATTTTACTCTCAATTTTGTGCACTTCTGGATTAAAGTGCAGATATAGTTTCATCGAAAATCTTTGTGATTTCCGAGTGTGCTCAAAAATTTCTAATTTTTGACATTTAGTCATTGCGACCACCTCATACTAAAGGTGGTTGCTTGTAGGGTTAGGGGATTCTCGTTTAGCGAACCATACATTAAACTTTTAGCGGATAAGCGACCTTACAAGAGGGAAAAGTTTAAGTAAAATGGTTTGCGTGAGAAACCCCCTGCTTTAGCTGGATTTATTTTGGGAGTATGTCACTTAATCGTTGCCGTTCCTATCAGTCTCCAGCGTGTTCCGATCCTTCTTGAGAGCGCTATCTTTGCTCCTTGTTCTGCGCAGACTGGGCGTTTGAGTTTGAGCGTGATTCTGTTTTTTTCTAGGTTGGTGACGACGCCTGCGGTTGTTGCAGAGTTCACGTTTAACATTAAGGGCTCTCCTTTCTTGATAGGCTCAACTTTTAATTCTTCTTTTGATCCGACGACTTGTTGTAAGAGTTTTGGTTCGATTTTGAGGTCTGTCCAGATGGGTGGGAGCCTTCCAGGGTGTCCGACAAGCGTTCCTGACAGTTGGTCTGATTTTACAATAGAAGGATCAAGCTCTGTCATGAGGGCGATGGATCCTCCAGGATGTGCTTCCTCGACGCTCTTTCCCCCTGTTTTAATGTCGAGGATTTTGCTCTTGAGGGTGATCCATTTTTCTACGCCTTTTTCTGTGATTGGTCTTCCCGGTGAGATTTCAACGTGTTCTCCTTTTTTGAGAATGCCTTGTTTGAGTGCTCCGCCGAGGACGCCTCCTGAAAGTTCTTTGATGCTTGTTCCCGGCCTGTTGATGTCGAAGGAGCGTGCGACGAGCATGAGTGGTTCTTTGGTGGGATCTCTTCTTGGTGTTGGGATATGTTCTTCGATGGCGTTGAAGATGAGGTTGATGTTGATGTTGTGAAGTGCTGACACTGGGATGATGGGCGCGTGTTCTGCGATGGTTCCCTTGACAAAAGCCTTTATTTGTTGGTAGTTTTTCACGGCTTCTTCTTTTGAGACAAGGTCTATTTTGTTTTGGATGATGATGATGTTTTTGACGCCGATGATTTCTAGGGCCATGAGGTGTTCTTTTGTTTGCGGTTGTGGGCATTCCTCGTTTGCTGTGATTAAGAGGAGTGCTCCGTCCATGATTGCTGCTCCCGAGAGCATGGTAGCCATTAACGTCTCATGTCCTGGCGCGTCGATGAAGGAGACTGTTCTTGTGGGTGTTGCCTTGGCGCAGCAGGGTTGCTTTCCTGTTGCCCCGTGTTCTGGGCAGTGGTAGAGAGTGGCGTCTGCGTAGCCGAGTTTGATGGTGATGCCTCTTTTGATTTCTTCTGAGTGGGTGTCTGTCCACCTTCCTGATAGTTTTAGGAGAAGTGTGCTCTTACCGTGGTCCACATCTTTGGTTTATAAGTAAAAATACTTAGTAAAGTCCAATGAGACCAATATTAATTTCGGGTTGACTTGCTTCCAAACGTTCTTCTGGATTTTTCTTGGTCAAATAGTGCCTCCTGATTGGTTTGTGCAGAGCCCTCAGATTTATAAAGGTTCTTTATCAGAGAAAAAGGATGCTTGTGCGTTGTAAAAAAGAGGTGTTTGATGTGGAAGTGTGCAGGTCTGTGTTTTCTAAGCTGCGCGGATTGATGTTTCGGAAGCGGTTGAAGAAGGACGGCTTGTTGTTTGTTTTTAAGAAAGAAGCAAAGGTGTCTTTGCATATGTTGTTTGTGCTCTTTCCGATTGACGTGGTGTATTTGAATAGGGATAAAAAGGTTGTTGAGATTAAGCGTAACGTAAAGCCTTTTTCGTTGTATGTTTTAGGCCCTCCTGCGCAGTATATTCTGGAATTAAAAGATGCGAAGGCTGTGAAGGTTGGAGAGCGTTTTTCCATAACCCTTAAATAATTCTTTAAGGCATGATCCTTTAAGGAAAAGATGGTGCTTGAATCGTTCTTGAATCCGCGTTCGATAGCGATAATTGGCGCGTCAAGCAAGCCTGGAAAAGTTGGCTACGCGTTGGCGAAGAAATTGCAAGCGTTTCAAGGAGAAGTATTTTTTGTGAATAAGAATTGTGGCTCTATTTTTGGGAGGGGTGTTGTGCCTTCTGTCTTGGAGATTAAAGAGGATGTCGATCTTGGAATCATCGCGGTTCCTGCTGTTGCTGTTCCTCAGGTGGTGGAGGAGTGTGGTCGTAAAGGAATAAGGGCGGTGATCGTGATTTCTGCTGGGTTTGCTGAGGCTGGAAACGTGAGAAAGCAGAGAGAGCTTGTTGGGATTGCGAAAAAGTTTAGGATGCGTTTATTAGGTCCGAATTGTTTTGGTGTGGTGAACACGAGTTTGAATCTTGACGCGACGTTTGCGAGGCTGTCTCCAATGAAAGGAAGTGTAAGCCTTGTTTCTCAGAGTGGCGCGTTGTGGAGTACGATTGCTGAGTACAGCAGGGCTGAGCGTCTTGGGTTTGGAAAGGTTGTTACATTGGGTGACGCCGCTGATGTTGATTTTTGTGAAGTAATTGAGTATTTGGAGAGGGATAAACAAACAAGGGTTATTGTGTTGTATATCGAAGCGTTAAGCGATGGAAGAAAGTTTATGCGTGTTGTTCAAAAATGCAAGAAGCCGGTGATTGCCTTGAAGGCTGGGAAGAGTGATGCTGGAATGAGAGCCGCGTTGTCGCATACGGGAAGCCTGGCTGGGTCGTATGAGGTGTATAAGGCTGCGTTTAAACAATCTGGTGCGCTTGTTGCTGAGAGTTTGTCTGAAGCGTTGGATGTTGCGAGGTATTGTTCGTTGCAGTCCTTTGTAAGTGGAAAGAGGGTTGTCGTGGTGACGAATGCTGGTGGTCCTGGGATTTTGGTTGTTGACGCGTTGAGAGAGAGTGGGTTTGAGATTGTTGCTCTGCCTCGAAAGGTGAAAGAGAAGTTGCCTAAAGCGTGGAGTGGCAATAACCCTATTGATGTGCTTGGTGATGCTGATGAGCTGAGGTATCGTCTTGTTTTTGAAGCCTTGGCAGAGAATGTTTTTTTTGATGGTGTTGTCGTGGTGTTGACACCGCAGTTTATGGTTGATCCTGAGAGGGTTGCGAGAGAGGTTGTTATATTTTCTAAGAAAGTAAGGAAGCCTGTAGTTTGTTGTTTTATGGGTTTTGAGAGTGTGGAGTCTGCTCGTGAGGTGTTAGAGAAGAATAATGTTCCTTGTTTTTTTGATCCCGAGCGTGTTGCGAGGGTGTTGGGAAAGTTGAAGGAATAATTTAGTTAAAATCAAAAGGATATGCGGATACTCTTCCTCCTGCGAAGGGAAGGGCTTTTTCTTGGGCTGTTGTGAGGCTTTCAAGGTTATCAAAATGGAATGGTCTGTATTGTACTGGCTTTTTTATAACCTGTGCGGGATTTAAGTCTTTGATTTTATATGGTCTTCTTGGTAGGATTGCATTGTTCATAGCGTGAGTAGCGTGAAGTGCGCGATAGAGGCCGTTGTCCGTTTTTGAAAGTTGTGTTCTTGTTAATTTGTGATATTCTGGACGTTCTTTAAAATAGGTTAACGCGTCTGGTGTTCCTCTAAAGCTATTTAGTGGAAGGGTTTCTTCGGAAGGTTTTTCAGGTGGAGGGTCAAAGAGTTCTTCGAGTTTTCCTGTCTCTTTAAGTCTTTTGTAGAGGTAGTAGTGTCTTCTCATAAGCTCTTCTTGGGAGGTGACGCCTGCATACCTTTGAGGGTTAACCTTGAAATATCTGACTGGGTCACTTTGAGGGGTGAGGGCATCTTTACGTTCTTTTCGAAAAGGTATTGCTTCTGCTAATTGATTTTTTTACGCAGCGCATGGTAAAGAAGATTGTATTCTCTTTGAAGGTCTGAACGGCTAAGTCCTTTGTATTTTTCTTCGTAATGTGATTTGAAGTAGGCTAAAGGGTCTCCATTGAATCGCGCAAATTTTTGTCGAGAATGGCTCTTTCCAAGAGGAGATTTTCTAACTCTTGGAATGGCTTCATTCAGTTGTTTGAAAGCGTAGAGCGCATCTACAAGTTCGGGGTCTATTTTGTAGAGTTCAGATCGTGTTAATCCAGCATATCTTTGTGAGTGTTCTTTGAAATAAGCTAGAGGATTTCCATTGAAACGTTCTTGCCATCTTTCCGCTCTTTGGATACGGCTATGGGGAATTGCTTCATTCATTTGTCCTGTTCGGAGGAGAGTATTGTAGAGGGCAGGATCTATTTCAGAAAGTTGGGTTCTGCTGAATCCTTGATAAAAATCTTCGTGTTCTTTGAAATAAGCTAGAGGATTTCCATTGAAATTTCTGCGTTCAAAGGTGATAATCTCCGAACTGTCAAAGTCCACATGTTTGATTGGCTTTGGTAGTAGTCGGAATGTTCCTTTGTACTGGTATCTGTCGTGGAGCGCTTGGAGTTTTTCTCTAATGATTGGTAGAGCGTAAATGGCATGTTCTTGGTCTGTTGGAACAGGGAGAGAGGGCGCTCTCGCTACGATGGTTTTGAGAACCGTGAGCAGATGTGGTTCTAAATGGCTTTGAAGCAAGTCAACTGCTTCTCTTGCGGAGAAAGTTTTTTGGTCTTCATCATCGAATCCTTCCACGGGGCGGGGAAGGTTGGGATCTTCTTTTCCTAAGATTGAAGAGAGGTTTCTAGCGTCTTCGTCTGAAAAGGGAGTGTCAAGGCTTATTTGGTTAGGATAGTTTTGGAATTTTTCAACAAGGCCTGTGATGTGTTCATAAGTTCCATTGAAAGAAGTTATTCCTGCTTCTGTAAGTTGAAAGGTTGCGATTTTAAGGATTTTATTTCTTAAGTTTGGTGGAAGTTCGTAGCTGTCAACGATCTCTGTTAAGGAGGAAGGTTGTTGCATTTGAAATAAATTAGAGAGAAGATTTTAAAAGGTTTTTTATTCTAAGACTATTCTCGCGTCTGCAATGGTTGCTTCGTAGTTGTTAAGAAAGAGCGGGTTAATGTCGAGCTCTTCGAGGTTTGGGTATTTTTCTGGAAGTTTGGAAAGTGTAAGCAGGATTTTATTTAATTTTTTAATATCAATCTTTTTATTTCTGTAAGTATGAAAGAGTTGCGCGCTTTTTAAGTCATCGAGCATGCTAAGGATTTCTTTTTTGTTTGCGGGTAATATTCTGAAAGTAACATCTTTAAAAATTTCTGTGTAGATGTCGCCTAATCCTACTGCGAGAACATGTCCGAAGGTAGGGTCTTTTTTAATGCCTAGTAATAAAGGTATTCCCTCGATGTGAGGTTGGACGAGGATTCCTTCTGGATGGAGTTTCATAAGTTCGTTGTAGTGCTGATGAAAGTTTTTTTCTGTGACGTTCGTTCTGACTGCGTTGTGTTCTGTTTTGTGGAGTAAGGTTGGTGAGGATGCTTTTAAGACAACGGGAAAACAATAGGTTTTTGCTGTTTTTAATGCGTCTCTTTCTGTTTTACAAAGTTTTCTTTGAATAAGGGGAAATCCTTCGTGTTCAAGAAAGTTTTCTGCGTCGTAT
>DASRUL010000003.1:0-11547 GCA_035655455.1 Candidatus Nanoarchaeia archaeon
TTAAATAGGTTGTTTTATGTTGAGGTTTTTTCCTTAGAACAAGTAGCTTTAAAAACTTCTCAGAGTATGATTCTTTATGGAAGAATTTACTTTTGGGAAACAGATGTTTAAAGTGTTGAGTTCTGATATGAGGATACGGATTTTGAAGGAGCTTGCTGGGAAGCAGAAGACACAGACTGATCTTGCTGAATTGTTGAAGGTGAAGATTCCTACAGTGAAGGAGCACTTGGTCAAGCTTGAGGAGGAGGGCCTTGTGAGAAAGGATGAAGAAAGAAAGTGGAAGTATTATTCGCTTACTGAAAGAGGGAGGACCCTGCTGGCGCCTGAGCCCGTGTTGGTAAAGCTTGCAATTTTTTCTTTTATTGGTCTTGCTGTTTTGTCTTTTTTGAGGATTTTCTCAACGTTGAGAGCGAAGAGTGTTGTGACCTTGGGTGCTGAAGTACAGCAGGTTGAATTTGCTGCTTCTCCAGCCAGAGAAGTGGTAGCTGCTTCAAGCCTTTTGGATCCTTTGACAATAACGCTTCTTGCTTTGACACTTCTCATGTTTGTTGTTTATCTTTTCGCGAAAAAAGCCAAACGCTTTTAAACCGGAACTTTTTTCATGCCTGTTGTTGTGATCACGTCAAGTATTCATTATCATTTGGAAAGTTTGGAGAAAGATTTGAGGGAGTTGGATGAGCGTTTTAAGAAGGATCAGAATGATCGGTGGTTTGTGAATTACATTTTTATTTCTGAGAAAATTAAGGAGAGGGCGGGAATCAACCTTAATCCAGCGGTGAAAGAGTTGGAGATGGCAAAGAGGGAGTATGCTGAGAAGTACAAAACGAAGGATCTTCAGTACCATGCGGATGTCGCGATTAATGAATGCAAGCTTTTGAAAGAGGGGTTGAGAGAGCTTTATGATCTGTACAAGAACCAGGAAAAATATGAACGGATTAGGGGTGTTTGGAGTGTGCGCTTTCCAGAGTTCTTTAGGAGGATCGTTCATGTTCGGGAGAGGCTTCATATTCTTGACAGGATTCTTTCCAAGGAAGAACAGCGTTGAAGAAAAAGTTTTAAAGGAACGTTTCTTGCTGGATGGATGCGTGATGATGCCTGGTTGAAAGAGCGGTTGGAGCAGATCTGGTCATTGTTATTTTTTGATGTGGAGAGGAGGAATGATGTTCTTATTAAGTTCAAGGGCAACTGGAGGAACAAGTTTGGGCATATTAAGAGGCTGAAAAATAAGAACAGTGAGATTGCTATTAATGGGTTTTTCAAAAAGGAAATTGTCCCTGAATATATTGTTGACGTCACGATTGCGCATGAGTTAGTGCATTACATGCATGGGTTTAACAGCCCTCATCCGAAGTTGTTTGCTCATCCTCATAAAGGCGGTGTTGTTGACAAGGAATTGAGGGGGCGCGGCTTTGGTCAGAATTTGTTGATGGAGCGGAAGTGGGTGAAGGAGGCGTGGCCTGTCTTGTTGAAGGAGCATTTTAAGGAGCGTAAGAGTTCTGGTTTTTTCAGGATGAAATTATGGTGAGCTGAAAGTTTTCAGAGAATCTTTTTAAACGGTTTCATAAAAGTTGTTCTTCTTCCATGATAAGGTCTACGTGGCGAAGTTGTTCTTTTTTAAGGAGTTCCTTGGACCAAGGAGGGGATAGTAACGCGAATGTTTGTTCTTGGACCAAGAGTTGTTAGAGGAGGAAAGATCGTATGAAAGCGGTTTGATGGTACAACTGATTGCGCGCAGAGCGAGCATCCGTGGCCGTCTTGTTGCATGTCTTGCCATTCTTGAGCGTGGTTGGAGAGAAAGTGACAAAGTTGGGGAGGATTGATTTGGTTGGCGAAATCAAATCCAAGGCTTACTGATGCTCGGTCCGATGCCGTCCTTCGTCCACGGTTTCCTCTAATTGATCCTATAAATACCTCTAACCATGTCATTTGGAAGACGACGGCTATTGCGGCATAGATAAAATTTCCAACTTCTGAACGATGGATACAGCCATCACAGAGAGTGAGTGTTTGCTCGCAAGAGATAGGGCAATAACCTCGTCGAGAGTTGAAGGTGGTGGTAGGGTGATAAGTGAGTTGAGGTGCGAGCATCAGGAGAAGACGATATCGTTGCGCTCGAATGTCTACCCAGCGCGGAGTAAGGTCATAGAAGGGGCGAGCGTTATTTCGTGCTGTTCCCCATGCGATGGCGAGCGTGTTGAGAGTGGTGCAGAAGCCAAGCCACAAATTAAGTTCTTCGATGAACCAATCTGTAGCATCTGGTCCGCAGACAGGGGGATGTTCGATGCGAAGGATCTTACCTTTTACAGGGCCTGCTGGCTGGTTTTTCTTAGCGACTCTTTTTTTGTGTCGAGCAGGCATAAATATTCTCTCAAAAGAGTGTTAATAAATGTTTTTGATCACTTAAAAGAGACTTATCTTTCTAAGAGGATAGTTGACTAACTTTGCAGCAAAATAAAGGGCTACTTTTATATAACACCTTTTTCACAATCTTAATAATGGAAAATGGTGTGATCGGTATTCTTGGTCTTGGTGCGATGGGCCGGATTATTGCGAAAGATCTTGCTTCTTCGTTTGAGGGAAATGTTGTTTATCTCGTGCGTGATCCTGCCTCAGTCAAAAGTCTAGCGAAAAGATATTGCGCAACAGTACGCTACGCTGATGTGTCGAAACCTGAGACTGTAGCCAGGGCGTTGAAGGGAATTAATGTCGTTATTCATGCGGTGCACCATGAGTTTAACCTTGCTGTCATGAAGGCGTGCTTGAAAGCTCATTGTCATTATCTTGATCTTGGTGGATTGTTTCATTTTACGAGGGAGCAGTTAAAGCTTCATAACGCGTTTAAGAGAAAGGGTCTTCTTGCTATTCTTGGGATGGGCGCTGCTCCAGGAATTACGAACCTTTTAGCGAGGTATGGAAGTGATTTTTTAGACAGGGTTGAGGATGTTGAGATTCTCGTTGGAATGAAAGACAAGTCCACATACAAGCAAGTTTCTCCATTGTCAGCCGCGTATTCGTTGCAGACGATTCTTGAGGAGTTTTCGTGGAAGCCTGCGGTTTTTAAGAATAAAAAAATGGTGTTTGTTGAGCCGTTGTCTGGAAGGGTTCCGTACAAGTTTCCTGATCCTGTGGGCGTGCAAAAGCCGCAGTTTACGATTCATTCTGAGGTTGCGACCCTACCTTTTACCCTAGCCGCGAGGAATGTTTCGTTTAGGATTGCGTTTGATGATGATTTCGTTGAAAGAGTGAGAATCTTGCGCTCTTTAGGCCTTACGGAGGATCGTGAGGTTGAAGTTAAAGGCAAGAAAGTAAATGTCAGGGAATTTTTAATAAGTTTCTTAAAAACTTTGCCAAAGACCATTCCTCGGAAGATTGATCAGTACGAGATCATTCGGGTGGTTGTGAGAGGGAGCAAAGCGAGAAAGAAAAAAGAGTTGAGAGTGGACGCGCATATTCATGGCAAGGATGAAACGATTGACAAGGATACTGGTGTTCCTCCTTCGATTGTTGCCCAAATGATCCTGAAAAAAAAGATTCAAGAGAAAGGCGTGTTTCCTCCTGATTTGGTTGTTCCGCCTGAACTTTTTTTCAAAGAGCTCGCGAGAAGAAAGATTTTTATATTCTTGAACAACAAGAGGGTAAATTGAAAGATGGTGAAGTTTGACTTTGTGGTGCTTGGCGCGACTGGTGATCAGGGAAGGATTTGTGGAAAGGATTTGTTGAAGTCTGGTTTTTCTGTGTTGTTGTGTGGCAGGAAGAAGGAAAGGATTGATGACTTGTTGAAGTTTAAGAGGGCGAGGTTTGAGTTTGTGAACGTGCGTGATGTGGAGAAGACTGCTCGTATTATCAAGAAGTCCGGCGCGAAGGTGGTTTTGAATTGTGTTGAGTTGAGGCTGAATCTAGAGGTGATGCGCGCTTGTTTGTTAGCAAACGCGCATTATCTTGATCTTGGCGGGTTGCAGGAGATGACGATGCAGCAATACAAGTTGTATGGCAAGTTTAAAAAAATGAGGTTGTTGGCGTTGTTGGGCTGCGGTTCTACTCCCGGGATCGCGAATGTGATGGCGCGGTATGCTGTTGATAAGTTGGAGAGTGTTGATCATATTGATTTAGGGTTTGCGTGGGATTCGAATATTAAGCAGTTCGTGATTCCGTATTCAATTGAGAGCATCATTTACGAGTTGACAACGCCTGCGGTTGTCCTGGAGAAAGGGAAGTTCAGGAAGAGCAACGCGTGTTATTATGAGGGTGCTGAGAAGATCCGCGGGGTTGGGACGCAGAATATGTATTGCATTGTGCATTCTGAGGTGTACACCTTCCACAAGTATTTTAAGCAGAAAGGGTTGAAGTCTGTGCATTATACTGCTGGTTTTCCTGAGCATTCTCATCAGGCGATTAAATTCTTGATTGATATGGGCTTTGGGTCTAAGGACAAGGTGAGTATTAAGGGTTGTGAGGTTGGTATTCTTGATTTTACGCGTGAGGTGTTGAAGCGGCAGAAGCAGCCGAAGAATTATCAGGAGACAGAGAATATTTGGGTGAAGGTTGCTGGAAGACAGAATAAGATGAACAAGACCATTCACATGGAGTGCTTGACAACATCCTTGGAGGGCTTTGAGGAGGCTGGCTCGAACATTAATACCGGGATGACGATTTCCATTATGGGCAAGTTTGTGCTGAAGGGGATGATTGCCGAGGTTGGTGTGACTGCGCCTGAAGCCTGTGTTCCTGAGGAGGAGTTTTTTGAGGAGTTGGCGAGGAGAAAGATGGTCGTGTATGAGGACGGAAGGAGAATTAACTGATTTTTAGGATTTTTCTTAGAAGAGTTTTTAATTTGAAAGGGAAGTAAGCTGTTAAGGTAAAGTCACCTAAAGAGATCTGTCCTAATTCCTTTTCACTTTACATCTTTATCTTCTAGTTCAATCAAAAATCTGATTCCCATAAATCTATTAGTCCAAGTAGTTCAGATTCAAAATGTTTTTTTATTTCTTCGTAAAGTTCATGCAATCGTTCTTTTTTATATATCTTCAGGTGTTCAGGATATCTTTTCTTTATCTCTTCAAAAATCTTCTTTGAACTGTTGCCTCTATGCTCGGTTTTTCTTATTCCTCTTTTAATGATATTGTTAGAGCTACAAAAGATACAAAATTTTTTATAAAAAGCTATTTATAAAGAGTTAAAAGGTTTATATCATCCTACATTTGGCTTAAGAATTATCACTTATTATTGGGGCAGAGAGATAATTGGTAAATTATTTAAGGTTTTAAGACTAAAAGAAAGTATGCAAATGCCAAATAGAGATTACGATAGGTTGGAATTTCATGAAGGTAAAGAGATTCCTTATCTTAAAGGGACCAGAATAAGGGTGGAAGTTATGTATTGTTCTGATTACAATGTGGAAGGAAGAACGATTAAAGAAATCGCAAAGGATAGAGATCTTCCAGTTAAAGATGTGATACAGGCTATTGAGTGGTGTACGGAAAATGATGGCCTTGTGACTAGAGTATTGGCTCAGGAAAGAAAAGAAGCGGGTGTGAAAGATTAAAATTTATTTAGATGATAATTTAGATAGGGACATTCTTATAGAAATTCTTACAGATAGAGGATTTGAGGTAATTAGTCCTCGTAAAATAGGAATGAGACACAAGAAAGATATTGATCATTTGAAAGAAGCAATAGTAAAGCAGGCTGTTTTGTTTACTTTTGATCGGGATTTTGAAAGGATACATAAGAGAATAAGAAAACATTTTGGTATAATTATTCTTTATCAGGAGAATAATCCAAAAAAGGATATGAAAGAATTAAAAATTGCGAAAGCGTTAAAGAATGTAGAAGGTTTAAATTTATCCTTAAAGAATAATTTGTATAAGTTGAATGATTTTAATTTCTAGTAGAAGAGCATATAAGTTTAAGAAAGAAAATATGAGAAAGATGGTCGTGTATGAGGACGGAAGGAGGATTAACTGATTTTAGGATTTTTCTTAGAAGGGTTTTTAAAAGAAGAGTCAGAGGCCGGATCACTAGATTTTTAAAAGTTTGTGTTATCCCTGTTGTATGGTAACCCACCTTGATGATCTTTTTAAGAAAGTAGAAGAGGCGAAGAGAGAGGCTGAGATAAGAGCCCTTCGTGAGGGTATTGGTGGGTTGAATCAAGATCTTTCTCAGAAGGTTCAGGGTGCCGTTGAGTATCTTCTTGAGAATGATCGTGAAAGGTTGAGTAGTTTTGTTGCTGAGTTTGAAGGGTTGATTGATCGTTACACTGGTGAAAGAGGGTCTGAGCGTAGTGAGAGAAAAGCTAGAAAAGAAGTTGCGAAAAAGGAAGCGTCAAAATTAAAGTATTATTCTAAAAAAAATGAGCCTCCTCTTGAGGAAGGAATTGCTGCCTCGCTGAAAAAATATGGATGTGTGAGTGTGAAACATTTGAATAAACTTGGGTATGGAAGGTGGAGCCAGGCAATGAGTATAGGGAGAATGTTATCATGGAAGTTGAGGCGTGGGATCTCTGTTGAAGGAAGAACCTTGACTTTAGAAGATTTTGAGAGAGAAATAATGCGCATAGAGGATCTGAACACAAACTATACTGTGTACAGACTAAAAGACAAGTAATCTGCTTTAAAAGAAATCTTTAAAATAAGAGAGTGTTTGCGAAAGTGGATGAAGAGTGTTGTGATTGCGCCTGTAGGTGACAATCTTGAGGCGTTGTTTGTCGGGATTAAAGAGTTTCCTACTGAAAAGGTATTCTTGATCGCTCCAGAGGATAAAGGCGAGGATGCTGAGAAGGCGAGAAAAGAGTTGCAGCGTTTTGGGATTCTTGGAGTGGTTGTCCATGTGTCTGGGAATATGATGGAGGAGATGTTTCGGGTGGTTGCTGAGATTAAGAAGGCTGAGGCTGAGAAGAGTATTGTGGTGAATGTTGCGACTGGGGACAGGTTGAGTTCATGTATCGCGTTGAGTGCTGCGTTTGTGAATGGCTTGAAGGCGTTTGGGGTGGTAAATGATCAGGCGATGCTGCTTCCTATTTTGAAGTTTTCTTATTACAAGTTATTGACTGAGAGGAAGATTGAGATTTTAAGGGTGTTGAATGAGAAAGGTCCGTTGTCATTGGAGGGGATAGGCACAGCTGTCAGGATGAGCCTGCCGTTGTTGTCGTATCATTTGAATGGTACATACAAGGTAGATGGATTGAAGCAGCTTGGTCTTGTTGAGACTGTGCAGCAGCGTGGAAGAATGGAGGTGTCTTTGTCGCAGTTAGGAAAGTTGTTGGTGAAAGGGTATATTTCTTAGTTCATATTTTGTATTTTGAGTATTTTTTGCAGCTAAAACAAGTGTAAACGACATAGCCATTCTTTGTTCTGACGCGGTAGTTGTTATCTTTAAAAGAGGCGTGACAGTATTTGCAGTAGGTTCTTTTGTATTCTCTTGGGATTCTGAGGTTGACCTTCATGGCGAGTCTTCTCGCGAGTTCTATATACCTGTTCGCGTATGCTGGTCTTTTTTTTGCTTCGTTGAGGAGAACTTTGATTCTTTCGAGGCAGATCTTTTTCAATGTTGTTTTTGAAAGTGATTTTTTTTGCATGGGGTTATTTTGTTGACGCTGGTATAAAAACTTGTTTAGCGACAGAATGTTAAAAAGATAAGGCGGGCAACTTTCAAGTGTTCCCGTTCGGAAGATTTTCGGGAAATTTGCAAAAAAGCTTTTAAACGATAATTCCTTCAAAAGGTCGTGGTATCTGAGAGCTTGGCGCGGTGTTTAGCAAAAATTAGTGGCGATGGTTATTTATACTCCACCTACATTCGGTATAACAATACTTGCAAGGTACTTAGGGAGGAATTTAAAAAAGATATTACCAATGAATTTGGAAATGTCCACTTTACAGAAGGGGTTGTAAATTCTGGGACACCTTTTGTGCACGTCACGAGGAAAAATATTGTTAAGGTGTTTCTTAAACATCTTCCGGATTTCAGAAGTGATTTTATTTATATTCCCCCTTCCGTTCGACGCTCATCAAGACGAATCCAAAAGGAATACTTACGTGCGTTTTATGATGACGAAGGATCTCCTTCTCTCAAGTTGGCTTACAAAACTCGTGAATGGAAAAGATGCATTGCCCTAACATCCAACTCGTATAGAATCTTAGAGGAGATAAAGTCTTTCTTAGAGTATCTTTCTCAGATACATTCCAATAAGATCATTCGAACGAAACCACACAGTAACTATGATCAGTCTTATGTTTTAACGATAACAGGTAAGAAGAATTTTATTAAATTTCAAAGGCATATTGGTTTTAAACATCCCCGAAAAATAAAGAAATTACAACTTCTTCTTGATTCTTATAATGCTACTTCTAGAAATAAGGCTGCTTTTGAAAAATTAAAAAATGAGCTTGCCCGTCCCCCTAAATAAGAAGGTGGGCAACTTTCAAGAGTTCCCGTTCGGAAGAACAGTACTGTCTTGAACGTCGGCCTGTTTAACTCTCACGTGGACCAAGCTCAAGTCCATTCCGTGTTCGAGATGAGAACGGGTGGATCCAGGCCACTTTGGTCGCCCGTACAAGGGAAAAGCTTTTTATTTATAAGAGTTTCTAATGTTCTAGGGGGTAAGTATTGACTGCGGGGGTTAATCTGAAATGACCTTTCCTCTTTCCCGTTTCACTAATCCTAGTTGTTCGTCTAGTTCTCCGGCTATTTCTTGTAAGTCTTCGAAGATTCTGAGGGCGTCCTTTTTTATCTCCTCGAGAAGGGTTTCGAGGTTGTCTACTCTGAGGATATACCCTCCTTTGTAAGGAACGACTAATCCTGATTCGATGAGTTTGTTCAAGTGATGGATGATGGTTGCCCGTGAGAGGTGTGTTCGCGCTGCGATTTGGTCGCTGTTGAGGAGCTGGTTTTTGTGTGTTGATTTTATAAGCTCAACGAAAATTCTGAAGCAGCTTTTTTCTTTGTCTCGTTCTGTGAACAATCCTAGACTGTGGGACAACCATTGGAGGTCTTGATTCACGTCCTTTCTTGTGGGCTTTCTTATTTTGACAAGGGTGATTTTTCTGATTTCGTGGATCATGTTTTATTTTTGGAAAGAGATGTTTTTAAGCTTGTCTATGGCGTTGTGGAGGTTCAAAGCTGCCTGAGAAGATTTAAAAAGAGTTTGTTCTTATAGGGGTATTATGACTGAAAGGAACAAGATGGATGTGGTAGGAGATCTGTTTGCCAAGTATGGCTTTCGATTAGTTGGTAAGACTGGGGTGGGAACGCCGCAAGTGTCTAATTCTGAAGAGGTGGGTATTGAAGAGGCGGTTATCGCTGCCTTAACTGAGAGAAGAGAGCCTAGGTTTGTGCAGGGCGTTCCGTATGTGCTATATCGTTCGCAAGAGAAAGTTGATGCGGAAGAGTTGTATCGCCTCGCGAGGGAGAGGGAGATTCAAAATCAGGTGGGATATATCTTAGATGTATGTTTTGAGCATTTTCCTTCGTCTTTTCCAAGAGGCACAAGGTTAGACCGATTGAGGGGTGATCTTTTCAGGAGCAGCGCGAGTGAGGAGCGGTTTTTTTATGAGCGAGAAGAAAGGTTGGACGCTCTCGTAGGGCATTATTTGAGAAATCGGAGTCCTCTTTTGAAGAAGTGGCGTCTTCTTGGGCATTTTGATACTGAAAGTTTTATAGTGGAGTTTGAGCGCTGTGAACGGTTGTCAAAAAAAGAAGGATAAAAATGGGTGTGCCTGAAAAGCTGTTCAAAAAGCTTGACGAGTTTTGTAAGGGTGCTGGAAAAGAGCTTGTGATCTATATCTTTGGTGCGAACGCGCTTATTCTTCAGCGTTTAATATCGAGAAGGTCTCTTGATGTGGATTTTTTTACGAAAACAAATCAGCGTTGGGTTCTCGAAGCGATTCAGGAGATGAAGCGTTGAGGTTTTAGATAAGTTTTAAAGCATCATTGAATTCCAAGATCATCAGAGCCCCGTCGTCTAGCGGCAAGGATCTAGCCCTCTGGAGGCTGGGACGGAGGTTCAAATCCTCCCGGGGCTATTTTTTATTCTTTGGATAAGAAATTTTAATTCTTTAAAGATTCGGCCTTGAGCTTCTTCCTAATCTAAGAGGGTGGAGGTGACGTTTACGTTGCAGAAGCAGTAGGAACCTTTAAAAAAGGCGGGGGGTTGTCTGGAAAATATGGCGAGAATGCATTCGAGGAAGAGGGGAAAGGCTGGCTCAAAGAAACCCCCAAGAGAGAAAGAGCAGCCGTGGCTGAGTTATACCCCTGAAGAGGTGGAGCAGCTCGTGGTAAAGCTGGCGAAGGCTGAGCATGCTCCAAGCAAAATTGGGATGGTTCTTCGTGATGAGTATGGGATTCCCGATGTGAAAAAAATAACTGGGAAGAAGGTTTTGGATATTTTAAGAAACGCGAAGCAGGCTACAGGGTTGCCTGAGGGGTTGACTGCGTTGATGAGGAAGCAGACGTTGTTGTTGAAGCATATTGAAAGGAATAAGAAGGATATGGCGAGCAGGCGTGGCTTGTTATTGACTAAGTCAAAGATCAGGCGTTTGACAAAGTATTATCAGAGAGAGGGCGTGTTGCCGAAGGATTGGAAGGTGGATACTGCGCAGGCGAAGTTGATTGTGGGATGAGAATGTTGTTTTCAGGATTTTTAGAAACCTTTATTAAACGAGGGCTTTTTGAGTGTTGATGGCTGAAGAGACAGTTGTGGTGAAGAGAGAAGGTTCTGAAGAGCAGGTTTCTAAGAAGGTGAAGAAGCGGTGGATTCCGATGGTTGCTTCGAAAGAGTTTGATCATGTTGTTCTTGGGGAAACGTATGTTGACGATCCTGAGAAGGCTGTGGGCAAGGTGGTTCGCGTTAATTTGATGAGCCTGACGAATGATCCGAAAAAGCAGAGTATGAGCGTGACGTTTGTGGTGACGAGCGTGAAAAATAATCAGGCGAACACGATCCTGGTCGGGTTTGAGGTTCCTCCCGCGCATGTGCGACGTTTTACGAAGCGTTCAAAGGCGAAGGTGGAGGATTCGTTTGTGTACGCGACTGCTGATGGGGTGAAGATGCAGATTAAGACGGTGTTGATGGTGAAGGCGAAATCGCATCATTCAAAGTTGAGTTTGATTCGCGCTGAGGCGCGGAAGTTCCTGGCTGAGGTTGTGAAAAAAGAAAGTTTTAGCGAGGTGATGAAGAGCGTGGTCGTTGGGAATATGCAGCGCGATTTGAAGAGTGAGGTAAAGAAGTATCACACTGTGGTTGCTGCGATGATTCGTGTTGCAAAGAAACTTCAGTAAGTCTTATATACTTCTCAATTAAAAATAAGAAGATGTGTTGGAAAGAGGTGCTGAAGGTCTCAGGAGTTACTGCGCTGATAGGGTATGCTTTTCTTGTCATAACACATGCTCAAGGTCCGAATGAATCGATATTTCAAATTTGGTGGACGGCAATTTGGGCAATATTTCCATTGACAGCCGGTCTTGTGTTGCAGAAAACATTAAAAAACGCGAAGTGGGGGGTACTTTTAGGTGTGAGTCTTACGCTCTTGTTAATGGTGTTCATTCTGTTCGTGG
>DASRUL010000004.1:0-10928 GCA_035655455.1 Candidatus Nanoarchaeia archaeon
CTGTTCTCTTGATAAGTGTTGTTCTGATTCTTCCCATAACAGCCAAGGTTAAAGTAAGAGCTATTTAAAGATTGTGCCATGAGAATGACTCTGATAATGGAAGTAATTTTACATTAAGTTTTTGCGTTGTTTTTCTGTAAGTGGTTAGTTCTTTCTTAAAACGTAGATTTCTCTTAAGAGCTTGTTTTCCTTGCTGGCGTAGGGAAAGCTGCATTCTATGTCAAAGGTGGTGTCTTCTGCCAAGTCTCGGAAGTTGATGAAGACGGTTTTTCCTTCTTTTGTCTTGAATTTTGGAATGATGATGATGACTTTTTTCCCTCGTTTGACGACCTGGCTGAGTTGTTGCAAAACTTTTAAGTAGAGGCCCGTGAGTTCTTTAACGGTGTTCTTTGCTTCTTCAATGCTTGGCAGTTTTCTTAAGTAAGGCCCGAGGTAGGGCTCTGTCGCGACTGAGTCGATGCTTGAGATTTTTATTTTTTCTGTGAGGTGTCTTGCGTCAGAGTAATATAACTTATAAGAATGCCTTGGTCGGTAGGTTCTTGTCGCCCAGTCAAGGTTGAGTCTCGCGTTGTGGAAGCTTTCCTGATCGCTTTCTATACCTATTGGTCTGCATCCGAGGAGTAATGCCTCTTGGAGGATGGTTCCGTTGCCGCAGAAGGGATCGAGAAAGACTGAGTCTTCCTTGGCTTCGCTGAGGTTGAGGAGGATTTTCGCTAATCTAAGGGAAATTGTCTTCTTATGATCGACTGCTGGTCGTTGGAGGTCTCGTTGTTTGAGATCTTGCGGTTGAGTGATGAAGAGTGTTTGGCTGATGTGACTTCTGAAAAGAACAAAGTCAAGGTGGTCTTGTCGTTGTGAGAGGCTTGTTGGGGTTGGTTCTTTTTTAAGGAGTGCTTTGAGATGCTCGTTTTTGAATCTGTTTTTGAGGTAGTCTTTGAGGAAGCTGTCGAGGTCTGTTTCGAAGCCGGTGAGAGAGTAAGTGATTTTGTTTTTTGTTCCTGTGTAAAGCGGCTCTTGGTCGAGGCTATACTCGATCCTGTCTGTTCTTCGTTCTGAGCTGAGGACGCGTCCGATTGTGACAGTGCCGCCGAGTTCTTTGATAATAGTCGTGGGAAGGATCGTTGTGCTGAGGACTATCGCGTGCCCTCCTGTTTCAACGATTTTTATTTGGATATTTCTCGCGGTGAAGTAGCTTTCTATTTCTGCTATAGACAACGCTGGGTCTCTGCCGAGAGCGAAGAGGTAGGTTTCCATCGGTGTCAAAGGTAATAAAAGTTTAAGAATCTTGCTACAGCTCTTTGTAGTGGACTTGTCCTTGGAGTTTCTGCTCAAGCAAGGTTGTTGCTTTCTTTGTTGGTTTTCCTGTTACAAGTAAAATGCAAGGTAATTTCTTGAGTTGTGCCTCGCTGTGCGCGAGAGACAAATCTGCCTCGTTGATAGCCTTTTTGTCTTTTGCTTTGATGTAGTAAAGGAGGCCCCCGAGGGAGGAGGGTATTCTTGCTAAGAAGTCGAATTCTTTGTCTTTCTTGATCATTTCTTCTTTGATAATTTCGATGTTGTTTTTGTGGAGGTAGCTCTTGATGATGGCGTAGAATTTTCCTTCTGGAATTTTTGGTTGTGGCTCTATGAGTGTTTCCTGTTTTGTTTCTTTCTTCGCTTGTTTTCGTTCGAGGCGGGGTTTGATCTCCTTGAGAAGTTCTTCTCTGAGTGTTTGCATGGCTCTTTCTAGTTCCAGGGGCTGTGGTCTTGGTTGTTCTTGGACGGTGATCTGTTGTGTCGATTGGGGTTGTTCTTGTTGCGTGAGAGGTTGTGACCCTGGGTTTTCTTCTATGTGATGTTCGATGTGGGGTTTTGCTTCCTCGTCTGTGAGGAGATGGAACTTCCAGAAGAGTTCCGCTGCTGGTCCGAGAGTGACAGTGATGGGAACTGCGAAGTCTTTGAGTTGTCTGCAAGCGACGCGTTGCCAGGGTTCTAAGAGGGTGTCTCGTAAGACTTTATTGTCGCGTAAAAGTTCGTATGCCTCTTTTTCCCTTCCTTTGAGGCTTGAGCGCATTTTTTCGCTCATCTGGGATTCTTGACCTTTGAGGTAGTATACTTTTGATCCTCCGATAGGTAAGTGGGTGATGAGAACCTGCTTGCGTTCGACGAGCTCTGCGAGGACTGCTGAGGCGAAGAGGATGTTGGTGTTGAGTGTTTTGGCTATCTGTACGGGAAGTGCTGGTCCGTTGAGCTTGAGGTGATTCAAGGTTTCTTCGCGCTGGTCTGGCATGGGTTTTTTGAGAGAGTTTGGATTTTATAAGAATTATGAAGGTGGAGACGGGGAATGTCTTTCTTTCAAGAAGTCTTCGAATCTTACTGCGAGTTCCTTCAAAGAGTCTCGTTCTCTGGGGAAAGATATCATAAATGGAGCGGGAAGGAGAGGTCTTCTTTGTTGCGAGGATGCTGGCCGCTCTTGCTTTGGGACGCGTGGCGTCCGGATAGAGGTCGGGGATTATTTAAGAATAGTTGGTTCAGGGATTATGGCCTTAACCAACGACATTCGTAAAACGTGCATTCAGTCTCTGCGTCCACGATTGCAAGTAAGAGCCTTTTTCTTGTGGAATGCGCGACCCTATTCTTTGCTGAGAACTCAAACCAAGTCAGGGTGTCTGCCTCCGCGACAGGAAACACGATCCAGCGTGCGTGTTCTTCTCCTGGCTTGACGCCTCGTTCATACACACGAAAGTCTGCGCCGAATTTGAGGGCTGTTTTGACGATGTATCCTCTCTTTCTGAGGTCTTTGAAAACTGCGTACCTGATCATGAAGTTTGGCTCTGCCTTGAGGGATTTTTTGAGGAAGGCTTCTTTGGTAAGAGGCCTCTTGTTCATGCCTTGAAGAATCATTTTTTCTCGTTCAAAAAGGTAGAGCGCCTCTAAAAGAGAGTAGTGAAATTCTTTGGAGTCTTGGGGTTCTCCGTACCTGGTTTTGTTGTACAGATCTCTGGTAATGTCGTTGTCTTCCGCGATGACGACTTCTCTGGTGAGTGTTCCGGCGATTTTTGGTCCTTTAAGGAGCTCCTCTTGGATTGGCGCCCCGAGGATTTCTTCTTCCGGCGGTTCTTTTTCAGTCATGGTTGTTCTGATTCTTTGAATAACTATTTAAAACCTTGTTGGTTGAGAAGGTGAATATGAAAATGACGTTTTTGGGAACGCAGGCGATGCAGCCGACAAGGGAGCGAGGCTTGTCTTCGATCCATCTAACTGCGGATAGCGAAAGCTGGTTGATTGATTGTGGTGAGGGCACGCAAAGGCAAATGAAGATCGCTGGAATAAAGCCTACAAAGCTCACAAAAATTTTTATTAGTCATTTCCATGCTGATCATGTGTTGGGGTTAGCTGGGTTGATGAGGAATTTGTCTGCGAATGAGTACAAAGGAGTGCTGCATATTTACGGCCCGAAGGGTCTTCCAGTTTTTTTTGACCACTTGTTGAGATCAAGCTTGTACATTCCGAAAGTGAAAGTGAGGCTTGTTGAGATCAAGCCAGGAAAGATTGTCGAGACTGAGAGGCTCATTGTTGAGGCGTTCAGGTTGTTTCATTCTGTGGAGAGTCTTGGTTTTGTGGTTCAAGAGAAAGCGAAAAGAAAGATAAATCCTGAGGTTATGAGGAGGATAGGCTTAGTGCAGCATCCGTTACTGGGAGAGCTGCAGCGTGGAAAGGATATTGTGTGGAAGGGGAAGAAAGTTTCTGTGAAGAAGGCGACGTTCCTTGTTGCTGGAAGGAAGTATGTGTTTATTCAGGATACTGGCTTTGACAAAAAGCTGGTAAAATACGCGAAGGGCGCTGATCTTCTTGTGTGTGAGTCGACGTTTGAGAGTAAGGATGAGGAGAAAGCGAGGGAATGCAGGCATTTGACTGCTGGCCAGGCTGGAATGATTGCGAAAAAAGGAAAAGCGAAGAGGTTAATAGTGACGCATTTCAGTCAGAGGTATGCGGATCTCTCTCAGATGAGGAAGGATGCGAGGAAGGCCTTTCCTAAGGCTGAGTTGGCTGAGGATTTCATGACAGTTGAGGTGTAGGGTTACTTTTTTAGTTCATAGCTTGCCATGATAAAGCTTGTCTCAAACACCGTGTGGATAAGGTTAACGATTCTTGTGAGAAAGAAGTAGAGTGTGCTGAAGAGTCCTGTGTAAGAGAGGAGTTTTGCGGAGAAGGCGAGAGTGATCCACGCTTGGGGAAGCAGAGAGAGGAGGATGCTGAGAAAGAAGGAGACGAAGGCGAGGATCACCATAACAATCAAGATGTGCTTCGAGTGGCGTTTGGAGTAGGAGACTGCTTGAGGAAGTGCTTTGATGCTATTTGTTTCTAAGTAAAGGAGGGGGTAAGTGTAGAAGGTGAAAAACCTGATCAAGAACCAGAGGATGAGAAGCCCGGTTAAGGTGTAGGGAAGCATTGTTTTTGTTGGGATGGTGGTGCTTGCGAGGATGAGAAAGAAGAAAACAACAGGAAGAAGGTAGAGGATGAAGAGGAGAAGTTTGGTGAGAAAGACGCTGATGAAGTAAGGTGTTGAAGCCTTGAACGCCTTGCTGAAAGAGAGTTGTTCTTTGCCAAGGAAGCCTTTGATGAGGAGGTATCTTGTGGTGAGAAAGGTGATGCCGAGGGATAAGTTGAAGGCGAGAGTGAGGAGTGCGCTGAGCGCGAGTTTGAGAAGTGTTGGTGTTGTTTGGATGATGCTTCTCAACGTTGTTGCGAGTGTTTGGGTTTGTTTTGTTTGGATGGTGTGTAAGAGTGGAGCGTAAAGCTCGTTGAAGGTAAGGAATGCCCAGAGCGAGAAGGCTGTTGAGAGAAGGAGGAGTGTGTCTGGAAGATAAATGATGAGGTGCTTAGTAAGAATGCCCCAGCTTTGGGAGAGGCTCTGGATGTAGACGCTGTAATCTATTCCTCTTTTCTGCATAAGGCCTTTTGAAAGATAAAGCTATTTAAATGTTGCTGTTAAGGCGGTGTGATGGTTGATCCTGTTGCGTTTTCTCTTGGCCCGTTGCAGATTCGGTGGTATGGTATTTTATTAGCGATAGGATTTTACCTTGGGTATCTTCTCTTGAGGAGGATTGGTCGTGAGAGGAATATTGAAGAGGGGGTGATTGAGGATTTGTTCTTGTGGCTTGTTCCTGCTTCGATTGTTGGCGCCCGGTTATTTGAGGTTGTTGTGTACGAGCCTAGTTATTATTTCAGCAACCCTTTAAAGATTGTTGCGGTGTGGGAGGGAGGGTTGGCTTCGCATGGTGGGTTTCTTGGCGCGTTGACTGCTGTGTTCTTGGTCGCGAAAAAGCATAAGGTAGGTTTTTACAAGCTTGCTGACTTGGTGCCTGTTCCTTTTTTTGTTGGCGCTGCGCTTGGAAGAGTTGGAAATTTTATCAATGGAGAGCTTGTTGGAAAAGTTTCTTCTCTTCCGTGGGCTGTTTCGTTCTCTGGCTATGAGGGCTTGCGTCATCCTTCTCAGATCTATGAAGCCTTGAAGAACGCGTTGTTGGCTGCGGTTTTTTGGAATATAAGAAAAATAAATCTTCCTGATGGTTGTTTGTTTTGGTTGGGTGTGGGCGCTTATTCTTTGTTGAGGTTCGTTGTTGAGTTTTGGAAGGACCTGCCAATTTATTATAGCCTGACTGTTGCGCAGTGGTTGAGTCTTCCTTTAGTGTTAATTTCAGCCTTTATGTTCTATAGATTAAAGAAGAGAAGTGCTTAAAAAGAAGGAAGGAAAGATAAAGGAATGAGCGAGGATGATAAGGTCTTTAAAGAAGGCGTTGTTTTAATAAAGGGACCATTTGCGCCTAACCATTCTTTAGCTGTGGAAATTGCCAAGAGCGCCCAACGTCCAATTAAGGAGACAGTAGAACACCTTCATGCTAAATTAGCAGGAGGCCTCGGTGAAAGGATTGAAAGATTAAAATCAGTAAGTATGCATAAAGCATACATTGTAGATCCTAATAATAACTTCTTGAAAGGAGGAAAAATTTACCGCGCTAGCGAAGATTACAAAGCGATTGTGGAGATGATGAGGGATCTGGCACGGCGAGGAAGTGGGAATCTTCTTGCGAGTGAGGAGTATAATAGTGAAGGGAAGCATTTTGAAACAAGGTTTGCGTACGCACAAGCTGCTGAAGAAAAGGTATTTGCAGAGTTGTTGTTGAACAGGGATAAGATAGGCGCTCAGGATGTGATGAGTTCTGCGAACATTTTTGTGAGAGCGACATTAGGACCAACATTGGAGCGGATTGTGGGGAGATTAAAGAGGGTTGACTCGATTTTTCTTCCAGATGAAAGTCAGTTTTACTATTGTGATCTTTCAATGGTCGATGGAAAACTTCGTATTGATTAAAATACCGAGGTTAAGTGAAAATGGCTGAAAAGAAATTGGAAGCGGAGAAAAGAGAATTAATTCTTCTTTAGTTCACCTAAGAAAACGTTTGTTACATCCTTGACATTTTTAATTCTTTGGATGAGATCTATGAGAGTTGTAGTGTCCTCGATGTGTAAGGTAAGGAAGCATTGGGCGTTGTTTCCCGGAACGGTTTTTGCGCGTGCGTGGAGAACGTTGAATCCTCTTCGAGAGATGGTGTTGAGGATTTCCGCGAGAAGCCCCACTCTGTCGTGTGCCTCGATAACAAGTTCGATGTCCGAGGGAAGCCTTTCAAGCCAGCGTGCGTTGACTTCTTTCAGGGGCATTTTTGAGAGCGAGGTGCAAGAAGGAGTGTGGATGGTTACTTTGTCTTGACCTGTTCTTATTCCGATGATTTTTTGTCCTGGAAGTGGCTTGCAGCAGGATGCGAGTTTTATGGCTGGATTCTTGGCTCCTTCGATGGCGATGAGCCCTTCTTCTACGTCGTGTTTTTGTTCTTGGACGAAGGTTGTTCGTGACGCGAAGGGTCTTCCTTTTGTTCTGAGCGAGTGCCTGATCTTACTGCGCGCGTTAGCGGTTTTCACGAGGCTGAGCCAGGCTGAGCCAGGCTGCTGGGTCTTTGAAGTAACGACCTCAATGATATCGCCGTTGTGAAGTTCAGTCCTCAATGAATTGTATTTTCCGTTGATAGTTGCGCCGATGGCCTTGCTTCCAAGATCTGTATGGATTGCGTAGGCGAAGTCTAAAACTGTTGCTCCTTGGGGGAGTTCAACAACCCTTCCTCTTGGCGTTAAAACAAAAATGGTGTCGCTGAAGAGGTCGAGTTGGAGCGCTTCTTTGAATTCTTTGTCTGTGAGGGACTCTCGTTGTTCGACGAGTTGTTTGAGCCAGCTGAGTTTCTTGTCAACCTCTTGTCCATGGGTGATGCCTTTGTAACCGTAGTGGACTGCTGCTCCTTCTTCTGAGGTGAGGTGCATGGCCTTTGTGCGTATCTGGAATTCGAGTGGCCTGTCTCGTGGTCCGACAACGACGGTGTGCAAGGATTGATACCCATTTTGTTTTGGGGTGGCGATGTAGTCTTTGAAGGTGTCTGGGAGTGGCCTCCAAAGGGTGTGGATGATGCCAAGAATAGTGTAGCAGTCTCCGGCTGTTGCCGTGATAACGCGGAGTGCCGAGAGGTCTTTGATGTTTTCAAATTTGTAGGCTCTATCGACGATTTTTTTGTAGATGCTGTAGATATGTTTGACTCTTCCTGTGATTTCCGCGTTGATGCCTTGCCTTTTGAGTTCTTGCTCGAGGGTGTGGTGTGCTTCGTACAGCCTATAGGCGCGTTCTTTTTCGCTTTCGTTGATTTTTTCTAGGATCTCATGATAGAGTTCTGGATGAGTGTGTTGAAAGGCGAGGTCTTCGAGTTCTGACTTAATTGAGCCCATGCCGAGCCTGTAGGCGAGGGGAGAATATAAGTCAAGAACTTCCTGGCTGATTCTTTTTCGCTGTTCTTCATCTGGAAGGAAGGAGAGTGTTCTCATGTTGTGGAGCTTGATGCAGAGTTTGACGATGAGGATTCTCACGTCTTTAGCTGTTGCGAGGAGTATTTTTCTGAGGTCTGCTGAGGCTGGCGTGTTCTTGGTTGCTGCTTTGAGGCTGCTAATGCTTTGCAGTCCTTGGATGAGGCCAGCTGTTTCTTTGTCAAAGGCCTTGCTGATGTCATCGATAGTTATACCAAAATCATGGCAGTGGTGAAGGAGGCCTGCTATGATACTGTGCTCGTCGAGTTTCAAGTCTGCGATGATGAGTGCTGATGTTACCGTATGATCGAGGAGGGTATCTCCTGAGAGCCTCTTCGTGTCCTTGTAGGCGTGTTGGCTGAAGGTGTAGGCTTTTTGGATGAGTTCGATGTCCGCATGGCTGTTTGTTCTGAGGACGCGCTTGACAAGTTCTTTGAAGGTCATTGATGCTGGTGTAAAAAGAAGATTTTTATAGTTTGTGCACGCTCCACTTTTTATGAGGTTTGAGAAGCAGGTGTTGTTTGCTGATTTTGGTATGAAAGGTCAGAAAGCGTTATCAAAAACGCATGTTGCTGTGGTTGGGTGTGGCGCGCTTGGTTCTGTTGTCGCTGAGCTGTTGGCTCGCGCTGGTGTTGGCAAGTTAACCTTGATTGATCGCGATGTTGTGGAGCTTTCGAATTTACAACGCCAGTCCTTGTACGGTGAGGGAGATGTTGGTGAGGTAAAGGTTGAGGCGCTTGCTCGCAGGTTGGCGGACGTGAACAGCGCTGTAAAGATTGTTCCGTTGTGTGCTGATCTTGACGTTGAGAATGTTGATTGCATGAGCGCGGATGTTGTCGTTGACGGCACTGACAATTTTTACACGCGTTTTCTTGTGAATGATTTCTGCAAAAAGAACAGGATTCCTTGGGTGTTTGCTGCTGTCGCTGGCGCTTCGGGGTTTGTGTTTCCTGTGCTTCCAGATGGTCCGTGCCTGGGATGTGTGTTTGAGGAGCCTGCTCATCCTGTCGGGTCGTGTGATACTGAGGGTGTGTTGAATGCTGCGGTGCATGTGATTGCTGGGATGCAGGTTGCTGAAGTGTTGAAGATAGTGGTGGGGAAAAAGCCCAGCTCAAGGTCGGCGTTTTTGAACGTGTGGTCGCACGCGTTGATAACGGCTCAGGTGAAAAAGAAAAAGTCTTGTCGCTGTTGTAAAGGAGTGTATGAATTCTTGGAGGGAAAGAGAAAGAGGGAGATCGTGAAGTTGTGCGGAAGGGAAATGTTTCAGATCAAGGGAAAAGAGGTGAAGTTAGAGAGCCTTGCGAAAAAGTTGGAGAGGGTTGATGAGGTCAGGAGGGGGAGGCAGTGTATTTTTTTTAAGGAGTTGGTGGTGTTTGGGGATGGCCGGGTGTTGGTGAGGGCGAAGTCTGAGAGTGCTGCGAAAGCGTTGTATGGAAGGTATGTTGGATGAGGGTGTTTCTTGAGAAGTCAAAAGAGGAAAAGGAAGTGAATGCTGTTAGCGTGAAGGAGTTGCTGAAAGTGCTGAAGTTGAATCCTACAACGGTGTTAGTGGTGGCGAATGGGAGGCTTGTGACAGAGGATGCCCCTTTGAGGAAAGAAGATGAAGTGAAGATTCTTTCAGTGGTATCTGGTGGTTGAAAAATAAGATTTTAAAATGACACTTTAATACGACAGAACCAAAAATAAAAAGCTATATAAATGAATGCGTATCTAGAAAAGGAAAACTAAAGGAGCGTAAAAAAAGATGGCGAAGAAACCGTTTGGCGGAATTACAGTTAATTTTAAGGGGAGGAGTGAAACATTAGAGCAAGTGTTTGGGTCGAAGCCCTTGCCTCCAAGCCAGATGACGAAGAAGATCTGGGCTTTTGTCAAAGGGAAAAAATTACTGAAGAGGTAATTTTTCCTTTTTTAAGAATCCGTGAGATTAATCTAGAAAGTTCTTCATAGGGTGATTTGAATAGCCTTATAAATTTTCTAGATGTTTCTTTTGGATGGTGTGTAAGAAGTGCGTAGTTGAGCCTGTGATGAGGCTTCCGAATAGTAATGTTTCTTTGTGCAAGCAGTGTTTTTTTAAGTATTTTGAGAGGAAGGTGTTTAAAACAATCAAGGAGTACAAGTTGGTTGAGGAGAATGATCACGTTGGCGTCGCGTGTTCTGGCGGAAAGGATTCCACAACAATATTATACTTAATAAAGAAGTTTGCGAAGACAAAAAAGAATGTCAAAGTGTCTGCGTTGGCTGTTGATGAGGGCATCAAAGGGTATAGGGATAAGTCGTTGGAGTTCTTGAAAGGCCTTTGTGAAAAAGAAAAGATTCCGTTGCACATTTTTAGGTACAAGGATGCATTTGGAAGGGAGTTGGATGAGATTGTGAAGGAGTTTCCAAGACCTTGTTCGATATGCGGGGTGTTTAGGAGGTACGTGTTGAATAAGGGCGCGAGACTGTTGAAAGTGTCGAAGCTTGCGACGGGACATAATCTTGATGATGAGGCCCAGTCGATTTTGATGAATCAGTTTCGGCGGAATGTGAAGGTGTCCGCACGTCTTGGTCCGAAGACAGGTGTTGTGAGGAATGAGAGGTTTGTGCCAAGGGTGAAGCCGTTGTATCTGTTGACCGAGAAGGAAACTGCTTCGTACGCATTTCTGAAAGGGTTTATGGATGAGTTTAAGGAGTGTCCGTATGCTAGGGGTGCGTATAGGAATCATGTGCGTGAGGTGTTATCAAGCCTTGAGGAGCGTTTTCCTGGGACGAAGCATAATGTCGTGTTGTCTTTTTTAGAGGTGCTTCCGTTGTTAAAAGGAAATGAGAGGTATTCGGGGAGTATAAAAGAGTGTGAAGTATGTGGTGAGCCTTGCTCTCAAGACATCTGCCAAGCGTGCTTTTATGTTGAGAGTGTGGTGAAGAAGATTTAGCCTTCTCCTGTGAGCGTCTTCCAGTGTTCTTTATAATAGTGAAAGCGTCTGTCAAATTCTTCTCGCGTGGTTAAAGGGATATTGAGTAATGCAAACCTTTCTTTAAGAAGATTGAGAGTTTGCTCTCGAGCG
>DASRUL010000005.1:0-56970 GCA_035655455.1 Candidatus Nanoarchaeia archaeon
TCAGTCGCAATATACGCGCCAGAAAAACCAGCGGTACAAGGAAGCATCATCTCACGCTTCCTCAAATACTTCGCAGCAATCTTCAAATGCATCTTCTCCACATGATCATGCTTCTCCCTCACCTCAAAATTCTCAGCAAACCAATCAAACATTTTCGCAGGCTCCTCTCCGACCAATGGCTTAATATCAGTATTCTCATAGTACGTCTCAGACGTCTGCGTGAACGTTAACACGCCAATATCCTTCGCGAACTCCTTGTAAAACTCCTTAAACACGGCCATATTCTGGGTGTGCACTGTCGATTGGTAGCGCACTGAAACACCAATCTCTTTTAGGGCATGAAACGTCTTAATCGCCCGTTGCCAGCCGTCCTTCATCCCCCTAATTTGATTATGGACATCCTGAGGACCATCCAACGAAATCGTAATATGGCACTCCAATCCCGTGTTCATCAACTCTCTTGTTTTCTCCACAATCCTCTCTGTCCAAAATCCATTCGTCGGAATTGACAACAGCCTCACCTCAGGGCAATGCTCTACAGCGAGCTGGGCAATCTTGTCAATATCAGGCCTGGTAAAGGGCTCACCGCCTGTTAGCGAAAGCCAAAACACGTTCTCATTCTCCTTAAACAGCCTTTCATAGTCTTCTAAGGAAAGAAACTGTTTATTCGGCGAAGACCAGATTGAACAATTTACACACTTGTTATTACATACTTTTGTGGTTTCAACCAAGAGCTTCCAGGGCAGAGGAAGGTCAAGCCCCCAATCCCTCGCAAGCCTCGTGTGGGCGATCTTTTTCGCAAAAACAGGATAGTCTAGAGCTTGCATTGGTAACCAATAAAAGAGAAACGGTTAAGATATAAATAGTTAACTGAATGGTGAGCTGTAAAGTAAACGTCTGGAGTTTTGAACAAAAAATTAATTTTTCTTAACTATCAGCTTATTTTCTTTAATTTCAACTCCTAATTCCTGTCCTTCTTTCCATTTTAGTTCTTCCACGATATTTGGAGGGATAACTAAAACCCACTTAGCATATTCTCTATCGCCAACCTTTCTAGAAAGTTGTTTTTGCAGTTTCATAATATAAAGTAGAATCGACTTATATTTAAATTTTTAGGTACCAACGGCTCTGTAGAAAGTTAGAATGAAGACCGCTTGGCGGTCTTTAAGTATTAGGCTGTATGTGAGATATTTTCCGTAGCAATTTCTGGCTTGTTGCCAGAATGTTCGACCACGAAGAGTGTGACCAAAAACCGCTTTGATTGTATGGTTGTTACTTTCTGAATGAGCTCGAAGTGTGTAGATTTTTGGAAGACCTTTTTTTTTAATTTCTTGCGGTGTTCACCTTTTGTTCTCCAGATAGGAACTTCTAGATATTTTGGGGGGACGAATGATCGTCCTCCTACGCGAGCAATTTGCTCATGAAATTTCTCAGCGTCAAATTCTTTATCCGCAAGAACGTTCTTTCTTTTAAAGCTGGGAAGAAGTTCTGGAATGTCTTTCATTCCGTGTCGTTCTCTCGTACGAAGAAAGACATCTGGAACAAGATCGCATCGTGGGCAAATTACCACGCTTACCTTTCTTCCTTTGAATTTGCGTATATCTCTGCCAATCCGAGCGAGATAGCTTGCGCACGGATTTGTGGTTTGAAAATAGGTGGGATCTAAACTTCTAAGTTTATATTCAGTAGTCGCAAGAACACTCTACTCCTTTAGGTCTGAGTGAATTGCGTGTAGAACAAAGCTTTTTCTAGTTAAAAAATAAAAAAAGTAGCGTAGCGTCAGACGCTACGCTACTTGAAAGACATAAGCTAGTGTGAACTATCACTCTTTCTATAAAAACTTTGCGTCAGGAAAAAAAACATGAAAAACGGAATAGAACTAGTAAGAACAAGCTCAACTGTAGGAGAAATAAACCTTCACTTACAGTTAACACCAGCATACAGAAGAGACATCTTCTCCAACGAACAAGTAAAGGAGCTAACAAAAACATACTTCCTGGAGAAAGCAAAGAAACTCGGAATAATTATCGCCGCCTTAGACTTCGGTCCTGACCACTTCCACGCTTTCATAAGCAACTGGAAACATCACAGCGTTGAAAAACTCGCTAACGAACTCAAAGGATTCACAAGCTACATGATGCGCAAGCATCATTGGGACTTATTCAGAAATAAACTTTGGGGAAACAAATTTTGGAGCGAAGGATACTTCTACAGAACAGTTGGAATAGTAACAGCAGAAGCAGTAAAATACTACGTAGAACACGGACAACAAAAACACTGGCAAGCAGTAGATTATGCTTACTACAAAGACAAACAACAAGCCCTCCTCGCACAATTTTCTTAATAGAGGATTCACTTGGTAGGAGCTTTAGCTCCTCCCAACGACGCTCAGCCCTTTAGGGCTGAGTAGTTCACGTTTGCATTTTCCTGACTCTTGCGCAGACTAGAGCAAGAGTCGTGGAGGAAGGCGTGCGAATGCCTTCTGAAGAGTTGTCCAATGGGGTTCTTCCTTGAGATTAATTGTTTTGGATTCAAGCAAGAAAGCTACAAAACGGCGGTAGCTTTTATCTTCGATCGAGAAGAAAACAAAGAACACGCAAACAGTATGCACATCAAACTTTTCATTCCTTCTTTTACTCCAATGTTTTGGCACTCCAAAGCGGCTTACTAGCCGTTGCGTCTGAGACGCAATATTCTTATAACTAAACACCTCTTTCATCTATTCCTCCTAAATCGAATTTAGCGATTTTGTTTAGGAGGAAAGAGAGGGCACCGCCCTCTCTTAAAACTTACTTTCTACTGAGCCAAAAGTAGCGGAAGCTTTAAATATAAGTTAATATTTAATAGTTACAAATTAATAACTATTAGTGACTAAAATGCAAGAACTCGAACATTCCCCAACTTTGAACACGGTACTTATGGTAGAAGACACTCTGAAAAATATGAATGAAAGTGTCATAACCGTTGCAGAGCTTAAACACCGCCTTCCACGTCAAGTAAACCACAATACTCTTAAAATCATTCTTGAATATCTTGAATTAAGCAATAAAATTCTGGTTACAATACGAGGCATAACCTGGATACACAACCCCAATCCAAACCTCCAAAAAGCAATTTCCGAGGGACTCGAATTATGAAAATAGTGCGCGTAAAACTATCGCCAGAAGCAGAAGAGGTGTACAAACATCTTAATGAAGAAGCTCCTACATCCAAAACGGAACGGATGATTCTCAAAGCAGTTAATCAAAAGGTTGAACTGATTAAGACCAATCCCCACTACGGCGATCCCATAGGAAAAGATAAAATTCCTGATGAATACCTCCAAAAGTATACTGCAAAAAATCTCTTTCGTGTAGAACTTCCTGCTTTTTGGAGAATGTTATACACTTTAACCGAGGGAGAAAGTGAAATAGAGATTATCGCTTTTGTTCTCGATGTGATTGATCATAAAGAATACAATAAAAAGTTTGGTTATAGAGGAATCTAGCGCCCCACCTACTAATTTTACTCTGCCATGCAGTAATCTAATCTTCTCAAAGTAAGAAAAAACTCCGGCAACAACTAGATTCTCGGCGGACTCGCAACTCGAAATTTTTGCCTTCGGCATCGTTGCACTAAAATTTCGTCTCCCCTTCGGTCAGAGAGTATAACAGCGATCGCATATGTTATACCAGACGCCAACTTTACAGCTCACTGAATGGCTCTTTTTTAAAAATAGCAAGATCGCTTACAACGTTACTTTGTCTTTATTCTTTAGTTGTGTTTTCATAGGTCTTTAACACCCTCTAAAGCGACGCAACAGCCTTCACTCCCCACCACGCCTTCTTCACCTCAAGCATCGACCTCAACTTTACAACTCTTTTTGCTATATACGCTGGCCTGAAATAAAACTCCTTATACGCCCTCTTTAGCAAGTCTTGAAGCTCCTCAGGCCGCATCGAATTCGGGACAAACACCATATGATTCTCTGTTCTCTTACTCAAGTCCTGATCGACAATCGTTCCTGTCTCAGTAGCAATCCTGTCAAACTCTGTTCCTGGCAACGGGGTCATCGGAAAGAACTTTACATAATCAGGATCAAGCTTCTTAATCTCTCTAATCGTTTCAAGGCCTTCCTGATAAGTCTCACCGGGCGTTCCGAAGATAAAAGAGCATTCGCTCTCAATCCCAAACTCCTTACACCCTTTAATCGCGGCATGAATCTGAGGAACAAGTACACCTTTCTTTAGCGTGTTTAACTGCTTTTGATTCATCGATTCCACCCCAAAGAAGATTTTCCAACACCCAGCATCAGCCATCCTCTCCAAGAGCTCCCTATCTAACGTGTTCACACGAGAATTACAGCACCACACAAGGTCCCAGCTCTCTTTTTTAATCAAATCCATCATCTCCAAGACCCTCTTCTTATTCAACGTAAACGTGTCATCCCAAAACGTGATGTCCTTTACCTTGTATTCATTGACTAAAACCCTCATCTCTTCCAACACATTCTGCGGTGATCTGAAATAGGCCTTCGTGTTTCCAGAAGAGCAAAAAATACATTGGTATGGACAACCTCTTGTCGTAATCATATTCGTGACAGGCAGGCGCTTATACTGCTCCAGCGCTGGAACGTAATCATGGATATTCACAAGATGACGCGCAGGAAAAGGGATCTCGTCCAAATTCGTCAACCTCGGCGCGGGAGGACCAACAACAATTCCTCCATCGCCACGAACAATCAGCCCCGTCATCCCAGCCAACGGCTTTCTTTGTTCTAAGGCGTTCGCTAGATTTTCCATCGCAAACTCAGCCTCACCCAACAACGCAGCGTCAATAGAGCTACACTCCCACAAGGCCTTTTCCTTAATTTGGCTTACATGATGACCACCAACAGCAATAAACGTATTAGGATGTCTCGCTTTCAAATCCATACACCATGTCTTCACCTTCTCCCATAAAAACGTCATCACATTCAACGCCACGATATCAGGCTCAAACTTATAAATCGCATCATTCATCTCAAAAATATCCTTCATCGACCCATCAAGAACAATCACCTTATGACCAGCCTTCTCCAACACGGCAGCAATATATAAAATTCCCAACGGTGGAAAGGTTCCAGCAGCCTTCGCGATCGCCTTGTTATACCTTTCCTCAAACGAATGCGGAGGAAGAACCAACGCAATTTTCATAGCACTCTCCCGCAAGGAATCATCGTTTATATGTTTTTCTCACCACAAAGAAGAGAACACTTAACCACACGAGAACGCTTGCTCCAATAAACACCCAATTCCTTGGCTTATATACGACATCCATATCATATGCACCTTCTGGGAGCACAACACTCATCAACTTGTTCTCATCTTCAACCAGCTGCAATTCTTCACTATCTCTCAACGCTTTCCAATACGGATGATACGCAATTTTCACCGTAACGATCCTAGCATGATTCTCTAACACTTTCAACCTGACACGCTGCTCCCCATAACTAACGACTTCAACGCCATGACCCTCTACAAGAGAAGGAACACTTTCTTTTACCTTGAATATTTTATAATTCTCAGAGGTATACACTGCCTCAAAATACTCTGAATCAGTTAACAATTTTTTCAACTTCCCCTCAACAGCAATCACATACCCAATATTAAACACCTTCATCTTTTCAACAACCTCTTCAACAGCATTATCCTCAATCTTCTTTCCAAACAAAAAAAATTCCTCAGTCTTTAATTCATCCTCCAACGGGAAAACTGTCGTGTACCAAGAACCGACATACTCATGCCCAGTATAATAATTCGCCATCGCAGGCAGGATGCTATCAAACGTCACCAACGGCTCTTTGATGTTTCCAAAAAAGTTCTGATTCAGAATACGCGTCTCTTTTGGCACGTTTTCTTTAATCCACCCCCACATTCTTAACGTCTCCTCAAAAATTGGCGTCTTATCAGACGTTGCAGTATAAGATTCCGGTGGATTGTACGCTCCCAACAACGCCCCAAGCACGATTATTCCACATACTATCGCTATTCCGACTTTTTTAAATTTCCATTTCATCTCACTCAACCCAATCCCAGCAAACACAACCAAGCCAACCTTCGCCATGTACACAAACCGGTACGACAACACCGCACCAAAAAAAGGAACATTCCTCCCCCAATCAAACAAAAACCAGAACCCTGTACCTATCACCAGCGAGACAACGACAAAGCCAGCAACCAGATTCAGAAAATCATCAGACCGCCCCCTTTTTTTATACAAAAACGCTCCTACAACAGCAAGGGCCCCTATCATCATGCCAGGAAGCGTCTTCACCATCGTAATTACCAAGGTTTTCATGATTTCCCCGAGAGCATTGCTTTCCAACACATCCACCACCAACAAGAACGGCTTCAACGAAAAAAATATCCCGATCAATTTGTACACCATCTCACCCACAGAAGAACCCAACCCCCACCCGTATTCAGTCCCAAACCAACCAAACGTCTCAACGTAAGGATACAAATAAAACAGAGACAACAACACGCCCAATAACGCCGCAGCGCCATACCAAAACATCCCTTTGATATTATCCTTTCCTTTTTTCGCCAGCGACAAAAGCCAAGCGATACCAAGCGTATAAAACCCGGCGACTGTCACAAATGGATGCGCAAGGATAATCAAGCCAAGCAACACACCCGCCTTCACAAACGTATTTTTGTTTAGTTTCAGCCCTCCACTCGCAAGATGATCCATCAACACGATCAACAACGCAACACCTATCGCGTACGCCCACATTCCAGCAAGAAATAACTTCGCCACATCAGCCAACAACAAAAAAGAAGCAGCGCACGCCAACGCGATCTCTCCAGGAACCCTCTTCCTTAACGCAAAGAACAATGTCCACGGGATAGACAAAACCGCGAGCAAGAACCCAAGCTTGTACGCTAAAAATAGCGGGACACCAAAATTGTAGACCAACGCAACAAGCCAGATCCCTAACTGGTATGAATACATCTGCGTAGGATTTCCAGCAAGCTCAAAGGGATACCACCCATTGATCCAATGATACTTCGGAATCAGCACGTCAGCAAGATACTTCGCCTCCACCATATGCACAGGATTGTCAGACTTCACCAAAAAACCAGGACTCAAAAAAATATCCAAATAGACTAAGACACCCACTAGCACGATTACAAGATACGGAGCCAGCCTTTTGCACCACATCTTCAAGGCAAGAGAAGAAAGTTTTAAAAGACTAGCTCCTTTCCTTCCCTTATGATCGCCGCAACAGAACTCCTCCCAAAAATGGCCACTTATAAACTCGCGAAACACGGCCTTTTTCCTATACCCCGACCACTTACCTTAACTTGCTCCATCACTACCGCGTGTCAATCCCTCTGCCAAAGCTGCAACATCGGGCTCGTTTATCAAAAAAATCCAACGTTAGCAAGAGACGACCTCACCCTCGAAGAAATAGAAAAAATATTCAAATCCTTAGGACACGTTTATTTTTTCAACATCTCAGGCGGAGAACCATTTCTCAGGCAGGATATTCATGAAATTGTCAGACTTGCCTGCACATACTTAACACCGAAAGTCATTCACACCCCAACAAATGCCTTAATGCCTCAACTCATCGAAAAAAGAACAAGAAAAATCCTAGACGTCATGAAAGAAGAAGGATTCGGCGACGTTCCTTTCACTATCAAACCCTCCTATGATGGAATAGGGCACAGACATGACGAGCTTCGCGGAGTCAAAGGCAACTTCGAAAAATTGATGGACACCTTAAACAGGCTGTTTGCCTTGAGGAAAGACTATCCTAACTTAAAAGTTGGTTTAGGAACCGTCATCTCCAAAATGAATCTGAAAGACATTCCAGATGTTGTCGCATTCGCATCAACTTTACCCCTAGACACCTACATCAACGAGGTAGCAGAGCAACGCTTCGAAATGTTCAACACCAATAACCCGATAACACCCACAGCGGAAGAATACCGCCGAGCAGTCGAACACTTCAAAAACTATTCAGAAGGGCGACTTAAAGACTCCAAAGACGTGTCCAAAGCCATGTTCGCCTTTAGACTCATCTACTACGAGCTCACTATCAAAACCCTCGCAGAAAAAAGGCAAGTCATCCCCTGCTACGGCGGCATCTCAAACGTGCATCTCAACGCGAAAGGAGAAGTCTGGCCCTGCTGCGTCTTAGGATATTCAAAACCCCTGGGAAATTTAAGAGAAGCAGGCTACGACTTTGACAACGTCTGGCATTCTGAACAAGCTAAAGACGTGAGAAGGCATATTCATGAAAAAAAATGTGGTTGCCCTCTCGCAAACCAAATGTACTCCAATATTTTATTAGATCCTGCGTCAATGACGAAAGTCGCAGCAAAAATACTTTTTAGCTAATCTTTCTTTGTCACAGTCCACACCTCATCATTCAAGGCACCATCCCATATTTTCGTAAGGTCAATCAGCCCCAATTGGAACAATTTAATCAACACCATCTTCAACTTGTTCTTCTCAACACCCACCTCCTTCTCAATATCCTCCAGCTTTTCTCTCCCCTCACTCACCTTTTTCAACACAAGCTCCTCTTCCTCAGTAAGCCTAAGCTCTTTCTTCATTCCAGGAAACCTCAACTCCTCATCCTGCACATACTCCAAGCCTGCTACTAAAGCAATATACGCCTTCTCCAATTCCATCCCAAGATAAGCGGCATGCTCCTTTAACGAAACCAAATTCAACTTGCTCTCCATCACAATCGTCGCGTACAACTCCTCAGGATGCTTTCCCTTCACAACAAGCTCAACCTCATTATTCCTCCTACAATACCCAGCCTCAATCTCCCGCGTCTTTAGATTAATCCTAATCAGAAAATAGCCCTTTGGGTCATATTTCCATTCTTTCAACGAATCATATTTCGCTTGAACAATCTTCGCCTCATCCCTCACACTCGAACCCACATATAAGCTCATCCCTCACAAAAACCTCCAAAACTATAAAAACCCTTTGCATTCCTTACACAGACAACAACATCTTACTATACTTCTCCCAAGAAAAGTTATGCTTATGCCTTTTAACGTTTTCTTCAAACTCTCCTTTCCTTCCTTCCTTGTAAAAACGCACCACCGCCTCCCCAAGCTTCTCAGGATTCATCGGCTCAACAAGATACCCAGTCTTACCCTCAACCACAGCCTCCCCAAACCCGCCAACGTTCGTGCTGATCACAGCCTTGTCAAAGAAATACGCTGTCTGAATCACCCCTGACTGCGTGCCAGAGATGTAGGGCATCACCACAACATCGGTTCTCTCAAAATACCAACACATATCCTCATCAGGAACATACTTATCTATGATCTTCACATTTTCACCGATCTTCAACCTTTCCACCAAATTTGTATACTCCTCCTTATCCTGCCAAAACTCACCAACGACAAGAAGATCAAGATTAACCTGCCTCAAAATGAACGGCAACGCCTCAAGAAGATACTTCAACCCCTTGTACGGCCGCACAAAACCAAAAAACAAGATAACATTCTTTTTTAATTTTAAACTCTTCAAAATTTCAGGAATATGCTCTCCTTTCGGAGCAGGAAAAATCGGCAAAAACGCACTCGCAACAGGGATCTTGCTCAACGCCCTCAAGCTCTCAGCCTCTTTTTTAGCATGCACAACAGCACCATCAACACACCTAAAAAAAAGCTTCGCAAGAGGCTTATCAACAAACGTCCTCTCATGAGGAAGCACATTATGACAAATCGCAATCACCCTCGCTCTCGCCATACTTTTAATAAACTTTACAAGAAGCCAATATATTGGGCTCGCAAGAGGAGTAATCAATGTGACAATGACTATGTCCGAACCATGCTCCTTGATCTTTCTTGCGGCCTTGTACAACGTCCATGGCTTCGCATAATCCAATAAAAAAATAACATCATTATTCTCCGGATCAATAGGCTGATTTTTAATAATAAAAGAAGGATACATCTTTTTCCAACTTAGCACTTGAACACTGTGGTCTTGTTTTAAATTCTCAACCAGCATGTGATTAAATTGAGCAATCCCTCCCTTAAAAGGTGGCACCGGTCCAATAAGTGTGATTTTCATTTTATAATAAGCTAAAGAAAATCTTATATACGCATCGGAAATCCCTTCGTCAATGAAAAGGGTTCTTATTACAGGAATTACAGGACAAGACGGATCCTACCTCGCAGAATTTCTTCTGGGAAAGAACTATGAGGTTTTTGGGATGGTCCGCCGCTCAAGCAATGAGAAACTCGAAAGAATAAGTCATATTCTAGACCACATCACCCTTATCTAGGGAGATATTACAGACCAATCTTCTCTTCATGAAGCGCTTAAAGACGTACAACCAGATGAAGTCTATCACCTTGCATCACAATCCTTTGTCGCAACATCATGGAACCAGCCTGTGCTCACCGCAGAGGCCTCAGACAAGTTTGATCCGTTACTCGGATGGAAACCAAAACCAAACTTTAAAGGAAAATATTTAAACAACGCGACCTACACCACAAATTCCCAAGGCATTCGCGGCCAGCGAGAATACTCTTATAAAAAAGACCCTTCCACTTTTAGAATCATCACCATTGGAGACTCGTTCACCTTTGGGGAAAACGCCAATGACAACGAAACTTACCCTTTCCTTCTCGAACAAACACTTACGACACTCACCAACAAGACTATTGAAGTGATTAACTTCGGTGTTCACGCAACAGGCACAGACCAAGGCTATCTCTACCTCAAGGAAGAAGGAATGAACTACACTCCCAATCTTATCGTTTACGGACTCTTTATTCCAGACATTCATCGAAATTCCATGAACTTCAGAGACTACGCAAAACCCCGTTTCACTCTGAAAAATGGAGACCTCGTTTTGGAAAGCCTTCCACGAGAACCAGGATATTACCTCAGCCATCCAGCAGAACGACCCATCCTCTACTCCCCAAGACTTATAGGAAACTTCCTCCTCACTACCTACAAAAAACTCACCTTATACCATCACGATGTAGAACTCACCAAATCAATCATCAAAGAAATGAACAACCTCACAAAAGAAAAGAATGCACAACTGATTGTTGTTCTTATTCCCACCCAAGCGTCAGTAGAAACAGACACCTTCAACTTTTACGACAACGTTCAAAAAAGTTTTAAGGAATTCGCTCCTGAAGAATCCATCCCACTCTTCGACCTAGAACCGGAATTTAAACTCCTTACAAAAGCAGAAAATATTACTCTTTACAACGAACACTGGACACTTGAAGGCAACAAAGAAGCAGCAGAAGCAATCGCACATTTTCTCATCCAAGAAAAACTCTTACAATAACTTATATAAAGGCGCCACTCTCGAACAGTCTTCATGAACCAAACAGATAGCGCTCTCGAAAAAATCGCACATGGAACACTCCTCGCACTCGGAGGAATCATCATTTCAAAACTTTTAGGATACACTTACAGGCTCATCGCAGCGCGCTTCGGAACAGAAGAATATGGCATTCTTTCTTTAGGACTTGCAGTTTTTAACATCCTCACACTCATCGGCGTTCTCGGACTTAATCAGGGAGCCTTACGCTACGTTTCATTTTACAGAGAAAAAGCAAATTTTTCAAGACTTAAAGAAATCATCACCTCAGCTGTCGCATCCTCAGCTCTTATCAGTATCCTTTTAGGAGCGCTGCTCTTCATCTTTTCAGATTTTATCGCAACAGCTTTCTTTCATGAGCCAAAACTCGGAATCGTCTTAAAAATTTTAGCATTCATCGTCCCTTTTGATACATGTAAGAACATTCTTTTCAGCATCATCAGAGGATTCCAAAACGTCATCTATGAAATTTACTCTCGAAACATCACAGAAACTGCAGTCAAAGTTTTTCTCACGTTAATCCTCTCCTTCTTAGGGTACAAACTCTTAGGAGCGACTATCGCTTTTAGCATTGCTATCCTCGTTTCTTTCTCGATGGCTGTTTATTACCTTTTCAAAACTTACAATATCCTCAAACACAAAGGAAGCTTTATTCTCTTTGACAAAGAATTAATGTATTACTCCTTACCACTCGTCCTCAACAACTTTACCATCCTTGTCTTGCTCTGGGCAGACACGCTCATCATCGGCTACTTCAAGGCAGCACACGATGTCGGTATTTACAACGCCGCAGGCCCAAGCGCAGCGCTCATGTATCTCTTTCCACAAGCCCTGCTTTCACTCTTCCTTCCAGTGCTCACAGGGCTGTACGCGAAAGGAAACATGGAAGATTTCAAAAACGTGTACAAAACAGCAATCAAGTGGGTCACTCTTGTCAACGCACTCGCCTTCATTCTTTTCTTCCTCTCACCGAAAGAACTCCTCTCCTTGTTCTTCGGCGACGCTTATGCAGAGGGAGCAGTTGTTCTCGTTATTCTCGCAGCAGGCTATCTCATCTACTACCTTAGCCTTATCTCCACAAATGTCCTTCTTATTCACGAGAAAACAAGGCTTATCTTTTTTATATCAGCAGCGGGAGCAGCACTCAACCTTGTTCTTAACGTGCTCTTCATCCAGTTCTATGGCATCATCGGATCAGCACTTGCAACAGCAACAGCATACTTTTTCATGAGCCTGCTCCTTTTCCATCACAGCTTCAAGCTGACGAAGATAAAGATACTCTTTAATAAAAATATTTTTAAAATCTCACTTGCTGCTCTGCTCTCAGCAGCACTCACTTTCTTTTTTACCAGCTTCCTTTCTCTTCAACCAGCACTTACTCTCCTCGTTCGCAGCGTTCTTGCAAGCGTTCTTTACCTTGTCATGATCTTTTTATTCAATGTCTTAGAAGAACACGATTTCTTGCTCTTAAAAGAGGCGAGTAAACGGCTCAACTCGCCAAGATTGGAAAGATTCCTCAAAAGAGTTGTTAAATAAACCTTCTCAACCCTTCCTTAAACAATCTCACGCTCTCCTCCTCGCTAGGATAGGACCCGCTAACTTCAATAGCTTTTTTAGCGTACTTCTTCAACAAGACTTTACTTTTCCACAATTTTTTAATAATCCGTTCAGCCTCAGCATCATCTTTCACCACAAGCTCCTTTGCAACTCTCTCGACATACACCTTATTCCCAACACCCTTGCTCACAATCGGAACAATGCCAACACTCATCGCCTGTATTACAGAGACAGAGGCAGGATCAATCCACGACAAGTTCACGTACAACGAACATAACCTCAAATAAGGCTTAATGTCCACATGACCTGTAAAAATCACATCTTTTAAATTTCTTCTTTCTAATTGTTCTCTTAAATTCCCTTGGCCATGAATGTACGAACTCGCACCACACAAATATAACTTTGCCTCAGGAAACTCTTTTTTTACTTTTAAGAACGCTTCCACAAGATGATCAACGCCTTTCTCCAAACAAATCCTCGCAGTGAAAATAATATTCTTTGTATTAACATTTCCTTTTACTCTTTTCAAACTCTTCCTGTCAAAAGCAGGAGCGACAATAAAAGCCCTCTTCTGGCACTCAACAGGCAAGTAGTTCTTCATCATCTCAGACGTGCACACAAGCACATCAATCTTTTTCAACATCCATAAATACAACTTTTTTTTAATAGTGAGCATCCTCCATATGTGATAATACTTCGGATCAGACACAATCAAGCCTAGCTTTTTTTTCTTGTTCTTTAACTTCCAAAGAACACCAGTAGGAAGCTGCGAAGCGCTCTCACACAACACAAAGTCTGCGTTCCTCTTAATCCTCCTTAATGTTTTAAAAGATTTTAACAACCTAGACAAATTCTTCAGTTTGTACGCATTCACCCTGTCATCAAGATACTCCGCATTAATACTATCAGCCCACAAGCCATGCGCAGGATGAGGCGCGTTACTCAAAAAAACAGCTTTCATCCAATAAAGCAAAAAACTCTGATTTAAAAAGATAGTTATAGCATCAATTCAAATAATTCTTTCATGTTTTAAGCGTACGCTGGCTGCGATGGAGATCTAATGTAGGGCAATGACTTCAACACAACCTTACTGAACAAATTGTCCTTATGAGAATACTTCTTCTGCAAAGAACTTAATATCTGCAGCTCGGTCGGATGCTCAAAATCCTTCTCTCTCAGCCTTTTTTCAGGAATCTTAGAAAGGATGGGGATATTTACCTCTCTCAACGGCAACAAATTGAAATAATCCCTGATCCTCCTGAAATACGCGGAATCCTTCACCCAATCCAGCCACGTCAACTGCAAATTCCCAGCCCAACGATCGAGACAATCCCAATCCTCAGTCTTTGTGGGAGGAACAAAGCCCATCCTCAACGCAGTATCATATAAGTCAGATCCAGGATACGGCAGGTAAAACCCGAAACTAAACCTCGCCTTTGGATTCACCTGACTCAACTCCAACGCCAGATCAATAGTCTGGAAGGTCTCCTCCTTTGTCTCAGTCGGCAGACCCATAATAAACGAACCAACAGGCTTCACGTCAGGCGCTTTTGTCAGATTTCTTATGCCTCTCTTGATGTGATCAACAGTTTGCAACTTCTTCATCATCGCCAACAAGCGATTGCTTCCAGACTCCAATCCCAACAAGAGCTCCCTGCATTGCGTCTCTACGAGTTTCTTAACCAAGGGCTCGTCAAGCATGCCCACACGCACCTCCCCATACCACGGAAGCTTTACCTCCTCAAGAATCCTTATCGCGCGCTGTGGATCAGAAAAAATAAGATCATCATAAAACTTAATCCCATCAATATTATACATATCCTTCAAATACTTCACCTTCTCGACAACCTTCTTCTCTGACATCGCCCTCCACCTTCTCAAATTAAACCTCAAATTATAACAGAATTTGCAATCAAACGGACAGCCCCTGCTCGTGATAAACCCAAGCACTCTCTTGTTACTCCACTCACGCTCCAAATGATCCTCCACATTTATCAAATCAAAATCCAAATCCAGTTGGTCAAGATCTTCAATTAACGGTCTTGGAGCATTTACTACAGGAACACCATTATTCTTAAAACATAACCCCAGAATTTCTTCAGGCTTCACCTTTCCTTCCAACATCCTTACAATGTCCAGAATAATCGTGTCACCCTCACCATTCGCAACATAATCAATATAATCCTCTTTCACTGTCTCCCTCGGAAGCAAGGTTGGATGCACACCCCCCCACAAGATTGGTAGCTCTGGCTTCTCAGCTTTCAACATCTTTGAAAGATTCGCACTCTCTCTTGTTTGGTTTCCTGTGATCACTGAAAGACCAACAAGCATCGGATCAACACTCAAAATGTCTTTGACTGCAGCCTGCAGTTTTTCAGAATTCACATGAAACACCTTCGGCTCGTACCCAGCTTTTTTCAAGGTGTCCCCAACAAAGAGAAGCGCAAGTGGCGCTATTCTCATATCCTCAGGGTTACTGATCTGCACCAGCGCGATAGGTTTTTCCATCTTTTGGACTGAGTCAACAGTTTTTCTATTTAAAACTTCCTGTCTCTTTCACAACTTTAATCACTTTCGTCGGACAATCCCTCGCAGCCAGTTCATTCACCGCAAGCTCACTCTCAGCGATCTCAACAACAAAAATTTCACCTTCTTTCTTCCCACACTTCAAATTGGACTTCCCATCATCCTTGTCCATCTCCCATTGGCCAGGCGCTTGCTCGGCACACAACGTACAGCCAATACACCCAGGACGATCGTGCACAATCTTAATCATCCCTCTCAAAAGAAAGAAAGATTATTTAAGAGTTATGATCCCTCTTTTTAAGCACGTACGTTTTATGAACATTCATCCAGTCAGGAAAACGGCACTTCCCAAATAGTTTCGCGTAATGAACATTCAAAGAAAGAAAATTACACGTCACATGCCTTTCTTCGATACTTAATCCCGCTTTTTTAAAGACGCTAATATATCTTTCTTCCCCCCATTCAATCATTTCATAAAAAATGCCGTGCTTATGAGGATGGCCATGCGCGAAAAACCTCAATGGGTTTTTTAGAAATTTTTTAAACTCTTTCAGCGGCTGCAACCACACGCCTGGAGATAGGAAATAAGCCAAGTACCAAGAAGGTCTTGGCACGCTCAAAATAATTCTTCCTTGGCCTTTCAAACACCGCCGCATCTCTTTCAAATAAACGTCCTCATCCTCCACATGCTCAAGCACAAAATTCGAGACAAACACATCCACACTTTCGTCCTTAAAAGGCAGGCTATCCCCTCTTGTGACAACATCCACCCCATCGTCCTCTTTGATATCCAACCCAATGATATTTTTATTATATAATCTTTTAAACTCGTTCTTCCCACACCCATTGTCAATAATAAGACTCCCTCTAAATTTTTCAAGAAGACTCGCAATAAACAGATAGGAAGGATTATTTTCCTGCATCATTTCAAACTGCACTTCAGCGTGATGTTCCTCGCGAACTTGTTTCCAGTCATTGCATTCAGAAACTTATCCGTATGCCTGCTAAACGTAAGCTTACACATCGCAGTATACACATACGCATTCTTCGTGCGAAAAGGCCTGAAGAGCCCGCCGTGAATTCTTCTCACCCTAAACCCTTCCTCATCAAGCACTGTCAAAATCTCAGGAACAGTGTATTCTTTATGCCAAAACCTGTAATATTTCTCACCCTCATTAATCTCTGCCTTGTCCTGCGTCTCAATAGCCTTCTCTCCTCTCTTCTGCTTGTACCAGACATTTCCCTTCTCGTTAAAATACACCAATGGGACAGAGACAATAAACCTCGTCTTTTCTGAACACAACGACCTCACCTTTCTCAAAAAAGCCCTTGGATCAACAAGATGCTCCATGATCTCAGTAGCGATTATATAATGAGGATTCTTAAAACCTCCAAGATCCTCAGGCCTCAGTTTTTCCACATCCATCACCTTGAAAGAAATCCTATCCATGGCAGTTTTTCTAGAAAGCTCAGTCGCCAACTGAATTTGTTTTTGAGAAATATCCACACCAAGAATCCTCGCGTTCGGAACCTTTCTCAACACATAAAAATCATACAAGCCAATCCCGCACCCAAGATCAAGAATCACCGTTTCTTCTTCTTTTTGCTTCACCATCCCCGCAGCAATCTCCATCCTCACCCTAAAAGAATTATCCTGAGGAATCAGATCCTCATCAAGACGGTCAGCACGCTCGTTCTCCCAAGCTTCCCCATAGAAGGCCACTAACTCCTCTTTGGTTGGCATCGCCTCTTGATAAGCCTGCTCCACCTGCTTCGCAATACGCTCAGGCTCATGCTCAACAACAATCGTCTTCGCCTTTCTCACCATCTTTTTTGCGACAGAAGGGTTTTTTATTAAGCTTGCTATTTTCTCACACCATTCTTCCTCGCTCTCAGGATCATCAACAGGGAGATATGTCTTGTCAGGAAGGTCCACTATTCCACCCCTTCTTGACGCAATAAGCGGCTTTCCCAACCAGCCAGCCTCCAAAATAATCCCGGAGAAAGGCTCCTCCCACAACGACGGAAGCAGGATCATATCTGCAACCGCAAATAGTCTCAACGTCTTCGCATGGTCGAGCTTTCCGGTAAATACTGCTGCGCCACCACTTGCTTCTTCCAAGCTCTTCCTCAACGCCCCATCGCCAACAACGAGCGCACTGAGATCCTTGAATTCTTTCATCAGCTTAGGAAGGATTGGAACAACAACTTGAAACCCCTTATTCATTTCTAAGTTTCCGCACAGCATGATCACTTTCTTCTTCAACCCATACTCTTCTTTTAATTTTTTACGCTCATCTTTTAAAAGATTTATTTTTATCGCTTCTCTCGGCGGATGAATTATGCGGATATTCCCACAAATTCCAAACCCCTCAAGCTTGTTTTTCACAGCAAGAGAATTCACGATCTTTACATCCGCCTCTTTCAGCATCTTTCTTATTCTCTTCAAATGCAACATCTTGTACCAATCCAGAGGAATCCTAAGGGGTGAGGCGCTACACTTCAACATACAAGACCACTCACATCCCTTGCATAATGTCAGGTCAGTCTTCAGGCATGTGCTCTTCGGACAAGCAAACCAATAATCCCTATAATGATTTACAACCCTTACTTTCTCTCTCTTTCCAGCAAGAATCGCAGGCGCAGCAGTCATCCGATCATGCGTGTGAATAATTTCAATTCGCTCTTTTTCTACAATCTTTCTGAAGCAGGATAAGAGAATTCTTTGCTGAAGAAAATAAGGGAGCCTTCTCACCTTTGGAAGAGGATACGTCTTGAAACCCTCATATATCCCCGTTGACGCGATAACAACCTTGTGCCCTCTCTTCTTCAGCGCCCTTCCAAGATGAAGCATACTAATTTCCCCACCGCCATATCCAAGCGGGAAGTACGCAGCAAAGAGGATGTTCATAGTTTTGTCGCCTTCACCAGCATCCCCGCGCTCAACTCAGGAAAGTTATATCCAATCTTGATCAGGAAACGAAACAGGGCCCTGCACACTATGATATTCGCAACGTGCTCCGCTCTTGGAATGGGAAGAGGCAAATAATACCCAACAACCTTAATGTTTTTCAAGTAAGGAGACAACAAGCGTTTCATTTCTCTTACGCTGTACTCATAATAATGCTTGTCAACAATCTTATGACCAAAAATTCTTCCTCTCAACTCTCTCCTGTTCGGCGTTGTTAAGTAGAAAGATCCTCCGACCTTCAACACACGAGCCATCTCTTTTATTCCCTTTGCGGCGATCTCTCTCGGAATGTGCTCAATCACATCAAAACACGCCACCTTGTCAAAGCTCTCGTCCTTAAATTTTAGCTGTGTCATATCCCTGGCCTTAAAAATCGCGTTCTTAATCTTTAGTTTTTCAAAAATCAACCTCCCAAACTTCAAAGGATACTCTTGGTGGTCGACACCTATTACTTTTTTTGCCCGAGAAGCGATCAAAGAAGTTAGTCTGCCATCACCGCACCCCACATCCAAGACCACATCGTTCTTTTTAAACTCAGGCAAGATCAGCCTCACAGGCCTTTCGTATACTTCCTTGTAAAAGCCATCCCAACCCCAATGGTACGGGATCAAATATTCATTAATCTTCTCCATCAACGGCTCACCGAAGTAAGTTATTTAAAGTTATTGCCACCCAACCACCTATGAACATAGGATTTATCACCACCTACTTTTATCCCGTCCTTGGAGGCGCAGAAGCTAACTGTTACTACCTCGCCAAAGAGCTCGCGAAAAGGCACGAGGTTCACGTCTTCACCTCAACCCAGGGCAACCTTCCAGAAGAAGAAACTATTCATCAGATTCATATCCACAGGTCTAAAGAGCTCATTAGGGTCGGATATTATGGGGCGTTCTACCCTTCCTTGCTCAAAAAAATTCTTTCTTATGAACTTGATATCCTTCACGTCCAATCTTTTGGATTTTTATGGCATGATCTTTGCGTTCTTCTTAAAAAAGCAGCTTCTTCCCACACAAAACTTGTTATCACCGCCCACGGACCCTTCATGGCGCTAGCCTCTTATCCTCTTTGGAAACGAGCAGTCGGAAGCGTCGTCAAGATTTTGGAATACCTTCCCAATAGTTTTTATGATCTTGTCATCCAAGTCAACCCCTCTCAGAGGCAATGGCTTCTCCGCTACGGGTTTAGAACGTCAAAGATCCGGTTTCTTCCCAATGGCGTTCCAGTATCGGCACTTAAAAGACACCCAACGATGAAAGACCTCGCAGGAAGATTTATTATCTCCTATATTGGAAGGGTCCAACGCTACAAGGGCCTCAACCAGGTCATCCATATCCTCCCAGACCTCATCAGAAAAAACAAAAAAATCCTCTTCGTCATCGCAGGACACCCTGAAGACATGCACCATCTGGTGAACCTCTCACGAAGCCTCAGTGTTGGAAACAACGTTCTCTTCCTCGGAACAATCACAGAAGAAGACAAATACTCATTACTCGCAACAACCAACGTCTTTGTCTTTCCAAGCAAGTGGGAAGCCTTCGGTATCTCCATGCTTGAAGCAATGAGTCAAGGATGTCCAGTCATCTCAACAAGAACAGAAGGAGGAGCCTATCTTATCGAAGAAGGAACAAACGGCTTCCTCTTTGATTATGGAAACACCCAAGAACTCAAAGAAAAAATCCTTCTTCTCATGAACAATAAAAAACTCGCCACCACCATCTCAAAAAACAACGCCAAGAAGGCCAAAACCTACACCTGGGAAAAAATCAGCCAAGACCTCGAACAGCTTTACCTGAGGATACGATGAAAATCTTATTCATCAGCCCCTACTACGAGCCAGTACGGGGAGGTATGGAAACCCACGTCGCTTCCTTGGCTAAAGAACTCGTAAAACGAGGACACGACGTTCACGTCTTCACCTCAGACCTCTCACGGGAGGGAAGAATCAGCCAGAAACAAGAAACCATTGAAGGCGTTCACGTCAAGAGATTCACCACGTGGTTTAAACTCGGACAATTCGCCTCTTTCTTTCCAGGAATTTTTTTCGCCATACGAAAACTCAACCCAGATATCATTCATGTTCATAATTTCAGGCACCCCAGCAATCTCGCTCCTTTTTTTACAAAAAGGCCTTGTTTCCTTACCTTTCACTGGCCCCAATACCCTAGAGGGCTCAGGACACCTGTCATGGATTTTTTCTCCAAGCTCTTTGACAAGACCCTCGCACGACCCCTGCTCGAAAAATACAAAAAAGTCTGCGCAGTAACCATTTCAGAAGTTCCTTTCATCCAAGCTTTCAACGTACCACAAGAGAAGATTCTTCTTACTCCTAACGCCATCCCAAAAGCATATCTCATACCCCAAGAGCGAAGAAGCTTCAGAGTCAAACACCACCTCAAAGAAAAAGACTTTGTTGTTCTAAGCTTATCCAGAATCCACAAGAGCAAAGGCTTCGACCTTGTTGTTCAGTTAGCAGCACGCTATCCCCAGATAAAATTCGTCATCGCTGGAAGGGATGAAGGCCACAAACATCATCTTGAAGATTTAGCGAAGGCCCTTAACACAAAGAACGTTTTCTTTATTGGAGAACTCACAGACGAAGACAAAATCAAAGCGTACGCGTCATGCGATGTTTTTCTTCATCCCAGCCACTTCGAAGCATTCGGCATCGTCGCCCTCGAAGCAATGAGCCAAGCAAAACCAGTCATCACCTCGAACAGCGGCGGGTTGCCCTGGGTTGTCGGAGACGCAGGCCTCACTTTCAAAGATAATAATCTTCATGACCTCGAAGACAAATTCAAAAGAATCCTCTATAGCCCATCCCTGAGAAAAGAATTAGGAAAAAAAGCGTATCGACGCGCAACAACACTCACCTGGAACAACGTAGCAGAACATCTAGAAAAAGCGTACAAGGGGATCCTATGATAAGCATTATTATCACTACCTACAAAGAACTTAGCACCATCAAAAAAGCACTTACCTCTTTTTTAGAAACACCTCCAGAAGAACCATACGAGATCCTTGTTGTCTCTCCAGACCTAGAGACAAAAGAAGCAATCAGCGACCTTCTTGAAAAGCATCCAACCATCAGCCACCTCCAAGATCAAGGACAAGGAAAACCAGCAGCACTCAACCTTGCCCTAGCCAATGTCCAAGGAGAGATCGTGGTCTTAACAGACGGCGACGTTATCACAGAACTCGGGGCGCTTGATGACCTTCTCAAACCTTTCGAAGATCCTCTAGTTGGCCTTGTCACAGGAAGACCACTCAGCCTCGAATCAGAAGACACCATGCTTGGCTACTGGTCCTCCATCCTCACGGACATCGCACATAAGACAAGAGAACGCTCCTCTTTTGTTGTGGCATCAGGATACCTTTACGCTTTCAGAAAAGGCCTTATCACCCCTCTTCCTGAGGACGCTCTCTCAGAAGACGCGGTGATCTCTTCTCTTGTTTTCGAACAAGGGTACAAAACAGTTTATGCGCGAGAAGCACGCGTCTACGTGAGATACCCAAAAACACTCAAAGACTGGATCAAACAAAAAAAACGAAGCGCTGGAGGATACACCCAACTCAATCAGTACGTTCAGGGCAAAGAACGCATGCGCTCCTTTACCAAAGAAGCATCAGGAGTCTACAAACTCCTTCCTTACTGCACTACTTTAAAAAAGGCACTTTGGATTTTTTGCCTCATCTTCACAAGACTTTACCTCTGGATCCTTATCCTTTTCGATGTTAAACTCAAAAGAAAATCTTTTAAACAACTCTGGGTGAGAGTGGAAAGCACGAAATGACAGAGCAATCCCAAGGAGCGTGGTTTCACCACTATCAAAATAAAATCCTTCTTCTTCTTTTAGCAATAGCCTTCGCATTCAGGCTCTATTATTTGGATTTTAACAGCGCAGTATGGTGGGATGAGGCAGACTACTTAGCCTCCGCGAAGCACTGGTTCTTTGATCTTTCTTACACCTACAACCCTCAGCGCGGTATTCTCTTTCCGCTTCTCATCGGCATGCTTTTTAAGCTCGGATTAAGTGAACTTGCAGCCAAATTCGTTGTCGTCCTCCTTCCCTCCTTAGGCATTGTCCTCTTAACTTATCTTCTCGGAAAAGAAATGTACTCAAAAAATGTTGGCCTTATCAGCGCAGCACTTATGAGCACCTTCTGGGTTTCACTTTTCTGGACATCACGCTTCAGCAACGACTTCTTAGCATTATTCTTTCAACTCTGTGCGATCCTCTGCTTCTGGAAAGGCGTTGTTAAAAAACAATCAAAATATTACACCTGGTCATTTGGATTTTTTCTCGCACTCGGATTCCTCACAAGAGCACAATCACTCTTAGCAGGGTTAGGCTTGCTCCTCTTCTTACTTCTTACCCAACGCCTTCGTTTTTTAAAAAACAAGGATTTGTGGATCGCAACGGCACTCTTTTTTTTAACACTCACTCCCTACCTGCTTTGGCTCAACTCAGCTTTCGGAACACCACTCGCCTTTTCCACAGGATACTCCTCACAAATTCAATCAGCAGCACCCTTTGGATGGTACGTTCTCAATTTTGTTTTCCAATTCCCAGGGCCATTTATTTTTGTCGCTTTTCTTTTAGGGTTATTCCCTCTTTGGAAAACATTTCTCGGATTAGACTTGATCCTGAAAAACCAAGCCTCAGAAGAAAACCTCGCGAATGTTTTCTGGATTCTTGTGGGCATTCTTACCTTAGCATTCTTTGTTTTCTGGCTTCGAGGCGCAGAAGACCGATGGGTTATTCTTCTTTCAGTACCTGTCTTTATTTTTTCAGCAAAGGGAGCCTTACTCGCTTACGAAATCTTTCTTAAAAAAACAAACCAAAAATTCGCCACTTTCATCTTACTCCTCTTAGTCTTAGGAGGAATGTACGCCCAATATTCTCTTGCAACGCCACTCCTCAACGAGAAAAAAGACACCTACCTCCAAGTCAAGGAAGCCGCACTTTGGATGAAAACAATCTCCAACCCTCAAGACATTCTCTACTCAGCCTCAGGACCACAAACCAGTTATTATTCAGATCGAGAAGTGAAAGGGTATCCAACAACTGAAGAGGAATTCTTAACAAACACTCAGGAGAGAAAACCGAGATACATGTCCTTGTCAGCCTTTGAACGCCACCCAGAATGGGTATATTCTTTTCCAGAACGACACCAAGACCTGGTTCATCCCGTCAACGCATGGTATGCCGACCAAGAACAAAAACAACCCCTTCTTGTCGTGCTTGAGTTCAAATAAAGTTCTTCTTCACTTTCTCAATTTCCTCAACAAAAACTTTCATCTGAACTTCCTCTTTAAACCTCTCAACACTCTTCACAATCTCACTCTTTTTTCTTTCTTTCAAATCTTCCTTCAAGACTTGTTCAATCTTTTCAGCAAAATCGCCACAGTCGTACGGTTTCGCCAAATACCCGCTTATCCCCTCAATAACAGTCTCACTCGGACCAGCATTATCAGCCCAAGCAACTACTGGACAACCACAAGCCATCGCCTCAACAGGAACAAGCCCAAAATCCTCGTCAGGAGCAGGAAACACAAACACCTTAGCCTCATTATATAACGCAACAAGATCCTCATCAAGGACATAGCCTAAAAACTTGATACGCTGCAGGCATCCAAGATGAATCGCCCTCTCACGCAACGCCTCCTCATACGCCTTTCCGATTCTCCCCGCGATGACAAGGTCAACATCTCCGTCGCGCAGTCTTGAAAGAGCCTCAACTAGCCACTCGTACTTCTTATCAGGAATCAGCCTTCCAGTACAAAAAATAAACTTCTTTAAGTTATATTTTTCTAAGACATACCCTGTTTCTTTCTTTTCCTTCATGCGGAATATTTTTGAGAGCGTCGGGTAGATGACCTGAGCGTCAATATTGTAAATTTTTTCAACCCCCCTCTTCGTGTAATAACTATTCACAAAGATTTTATCAGCAGCCCGCACAACTTTTTTATCAATACTTCTAAGAACAGGGCCGAACAAGATCCCCGCAGCCATCGCCACCTTCCTTCCCGCATCAAACCCCCACTCCTTTCTCTTTCCCTTGAAGTACAAAAAGTTTGGAGGATGGTGCAAATACACCACATAGGGAATCTTATGCCTCTCCTTCATCTCGTGGGCAAGCCGCGTACAAATAAAACTATGGCTTACGAACAATTCAGCTTCCTTTGACTCTTCAAGAACATTCTTATTTAAAAACGTTGAAATAATCCTCATCGTAGGATTTTTCCACAACCAATTATGCTCCCCAACAGGAACATCCTTAAACAAATACAACAATCTTTGATTCACTGTCGCAAATGACACCTTTACCTTATTCTTTTCGGCTAACCAACGCGCCTGCGTAGCCATCACCCGCTCAAGACCACCTTCTTCGAGCAAGAAATCATACAACAAGGTAATATTCATTTCACAACCTCCAACTCCGCAATCACCTCTGAACACGGAAACACCCAACAAAAAAACCGCTCGTATAACAATGGACTTAAATTCAACAACGGGTTAAAGAGCATATTCAAGAACTTCGCGCGCATCCTTGTAAAATTCAACATCCTTCTTTTAATTCTAAAACGAGGCGTCTTGTAAAATGTTTTGCTCGTAAAAAAATCAAACGTGAAATAAGAAAAAAGCCTCTTATGCGTCGGATCCCAATAGCTCACACCACAAGAAAAATGCGGAGCGCGAATAATCACACGACCATTCCTCTTCGTTACCCTATGGATCTCTCTCATCACAGCCACAAGGTCGTCAACATGCTCCAGCACATGACTGCAATACACCTCATCAAACTCGCCATCCTTAAACGGGAATTTCTTATTCAAATTATGAATAACATCGATACCCTCCAAAGGCAGTTCGTCCACGTTCACCCATGTTACCGATCCAGAAGAGCGCCGCACATCCTGACCCGCACCGAGATTCAACTTTTTCATCGCCTTTCAGCCCTCAACAGCCAACCCTCCCTTGTTCCCCTTTCTTTCTTGACAAGCCTGTTCCTCAAAGCTCCGTACAGCGTGAAAAGAATCCAAAGCCTCGTCGCAACCACAACCTTCAACCTCTTTTTCAACCATGACCTCGTCATCATGAACCACACCAACGGAAGATAAAAATTCGTCAATGTCACCTTTAAATTATACTTCTTAAAAAGCTGCTCCCTCGCAAGCGCAGTCCTCGTCTTCTGCTTTCCCAAATCCGCAAACGACTGATACGCATACGAAGCAACCATCCTTGGCTGCTCAGGATTGTTCAGCACGCGCAACAAAAACCCCCTTTCTAATATATCCAACGGCCTCTCAAAATCATCAGCCAACGTCTCATTTGCTTTGTACAACTCTTTTCTAAATACGTTGCACAAAAAAGGAAAATTCTTACTGTTAGGATTCACATACAAATCGTTATTCTTTCTCACCGTAAACCTCTCCTTCATAAACTCCAACCAAAAATAATTCCCGTATGCAGAAGCCAAGAACGCCCAGTCCCCCGCCTTCTTAAGCAAATCTTCATCGTACTCAACAGGATAAGACTCAACGATTCCTCCAAGCTTCGGATCATCAAACCAAGAAACAACCTCTTGTAAGGATTTCTGATCCTGAACCCTGAACACCCAGTCCGCGTCATGAATAACAATGATCTCACCTTTCGCGCGAGGATAGAGCTTGTTAATAACCGCAGGCTTTCCCTTTCGCTCGTTCAATTCTAAATGACTAAACACTTTCGGATGAAGCCTTTCAAACTCCTCAACAATCTTCAACGTGCCATCCGTACATCCATCCAATCCTAGCAAAACCTCATACTCTTTAAAAGGCAAGCTTGCAAGGTTTTCCAACGCATTTCTGATAATTCGCTCCTCATTATGCGCAGCCATCAAAAACGAAAGCTTCATGAAACTGCGCAAAGAGAGAAGATTTATAAGGCTTTATCAGAATACCTTCTCATAAATTTTCACAACAAACCTTAACGGAGAATACATCAACCTCAACCGCGTCACAGCCAAGAACATCTCAACCGTGGCCTTTTTCACATTTAATTTTGAACCCTCAGTATCCTTCCATACTGTAGGAACTTCCTTCCACGTAAACCCCTGACGCTTTAACTGGTACAACAAGTCAATATCAAACGCCCACCTTGTTATTCCCATCTTCGGAAGAATCTTTTCTATAACTTTTTTTGTGAAAATTTTCGCACCGCACTGGCTGTCAGCAAGCTTCAAACCAAACAAGAACCTAATCAAGAGATTAAACCCTCGCGAAGCAACCCTCCTACTCAACGGCTGCTTCGGCTCAACAACAGCGCCTTTCATGTACCGTGACGCAATCACCGCATCAGCGTATCCAATGCTCCTAAAAATCCTGTCGAACTCCTCAGCAGTCGTGGAATTATCTGCATCCACAAACCCAATATTGTTTCCTCTCGCGACCTTCCACCCTTCTATTACAGCACCGCCCTTTCCAATCCCTTCCTTAAATTCCAAGATTCTTAGCTGCTTGTACCTCTTAAACCTCTCAACCACACTCATTGTATTATCCCGACATCCATTCAGCACCACAATCACCTCAACATCATCCTTATATTTTTTAGAAAAATAAAATAAGTACTCCTGAAGCGTCCTTCCTATCCTTTTTTCTTCGTTGTACGCCGGAATAACAATGCTTAGCTCCATCCTCTCCTCGTGTACCAATATAAAACGAGAAACAACCCGACCATCGTTCCTGCGAGAATCTTCACCACCTGACCAAGCGTCTCATGAAACACCCCAATCAGCAACGCCTCAATCACAAAAAACACCCCTAAAACGTACACAAACTTCGTCCTGTTCACAGAAAGATTGTAGAGCGAAAGCAAATAACAAAGAGAAAAAAACGCCATCGCAATGCCCATCGCACCAACAAGAGGAACAATCGGCAAGTACTGCTCACCAAACAACACCAACACGATCAGCTTCGGCACCGCGAAATACACCCCTACAGCAACGATAGAACCTAGCACCATCAATATCAACGATTTTTTCAACAAATGCTTGTTCTCCTTTTTTAACGAATGCATCTCGGCGACCTTCGGAAACATCACACTCCCAAGAGCAAACGTTCCGAAGAAAATAACCTTCCCAATAATCGATAAGGCAGCATAATACCCTGCCTCAGCAGCAGAAAAAAAATGCTTTACCAAGAGCACGTCAATAGTATAATACCCTGTCAGAATCACCAACACATAAAACACAGGAAACGCATACTTGTAAATTTCAGCCTTCTCAAATGCCTCACCTTGCTTTTTCAACAAGGCCCTCAAAGGAAAATACGCCACCAAGAGAGACGCTCCAGCAAACGAAATCACAATCCCAAGAATAGCACCATTCACCCCAAAACCAAGAACAATCAAGCCAAGCCCCGCCCCTACCTTCAGTAATCCCTCTAACGCAACATTCCACCCCAATTCTTTAAACCTTTGCAGTCCCTGCAAGACACCCCGCATCACAGGCAAGAGCAAGGCAAAAAACACGATAGGCATGAACACAAGCAGCGCTGTTTTTGGAATCTTCAGAAACGAAGCCAAAGGCGCATGCACCAGGAAAAAAGCCAGGAATCCACCAACACCAACAATCACCATCTTCCTCAACGAGCGTCCCAGCAACCTGTTCACCTTCTCTTCCTTTCCCTCAGCCCTAAACTGCGCAGAAAACTTCGCGATTGTTGTTTGAATTACGTTTACCGGAACATTGATCAAGTACAGCAAAGAGATCACCGCGCCGAGCACCCCATACTCAGCAGGACCCAACAAACGACCAGCAGCAAAATGATATAAGTACGCGAACACGTTCGCGACCATCGTCGCGGAAAACAAGATCACCCCATCTCGCACAAGACTGTCATCTTTCTCATACTTCAACAAACTTTTCAGCATCGGCCTAAATAACCCAGATCAAGGCGCTAAAAAAAGCCTCGATCCCCATCATCAACCACACGATTCTTTTTTCAGTAAACCTTCCCCTCCTTGTGAAGAGATGAATTAAAGAATAAATCCTCTCTCCCTGCCTTGAATGAACCTTCCCCTCCTTAAAAATACCATAACTCTGCGCCTGAAAATTACTTCTCGCTTTCAGAACAAACTCAATAAAAAAAGGAACAGACACGATCAACGCAGCCCTCTCAAGATTCCCCAAAATCGCGATAACAGCCAAAGAGCCACCCATCAAGTAAGTCAAGGAATCACCAGGAAGAATTTTCGCAGGGAATTTATTGTACAAATAAAACGCGAGTAAAGCAGTGAATGTCACTAAGGCAATCAACGCACCCAGGTACTCATGGTGCGTGTAAGCAAACAACCCTAAACTTCCCATATACACGAGCCCCATTCCAGCTTCCACCCCATTTAACCCCGCAAGCATATTCACCATATTCGCAGCGCCTACCACTCCCAGCGGGACGAGCACTAAGGGATAAAGAATTCCAAAATCAACAACACCAAGGAAAGGGAGACCCATTTCTGTCGTACCAACGCTGACCACCATCAAAGGAATCGCCGCAGTCAATGTCAGCAGCGGTTTTTGCCACTGCCTCAACCCAGAAGAACTGTCCCGAGACTCAACCACCAAATCATCCAGAAAACCGACGAGCGTAATAATAAAGATTGACACCATTGCCGCAAACAAAAACAATAATCCCGCCTCATTCACAACCCTGCTTAACTCTGTCTCTATGAAAAATGTCCTGACAAAAATAAACCCCAACAACCCAGCAAGCATGCCCGCAAGCACAGGAATACCAGCAGAAAAAGGAATCAAAGGCGTGTGTTCTTTGTTTTGATCCTTCACCTCTAAACGAATCTTTTTCACATAACGAATCCACCACGACATTCCTAAATACACTACCAAGAAGCTGATTACGCCGAACAGCAAGACTAAGATGAGCATTATCAAGCCCACCAAGAAAGCTTATAAAAAGGTTTCCCTCAGCTTGGCTCTGTCCTAAGTCCTTTTCACGAGTTACATTCCAAGCCACTCAAATCGGGTTTTCTTATGGAAAAAACTGGGTCTTTCCAAAGTGAACATTCAACAAAAATAAGGTTTAGGACAGAGCCCCCAACAACAACACTAAAAGCGAGATCATTGCAGCTACCGCGATAGTCGCTGTTTTTTTTGCGCTCTTTTTCCTGCATGGAACTGGTAGCGACAGTAAAAACTACAAAACTGGCCAAAGGATCAAAAATTACCCGGAATTTAACTTACACGCATCGCCCAGAATTACAAACTTTTAAGTTCGGGCATTGTGAATTAGACGTGCAAGCCGAGCATAGCCATCCCCCTGGAGTTAGAGCGCAGTATCCAGACCGGCATTGCGAAGATCTCAAACATACACCGCCATTCCTGATGCTGCTGGCTCCGCAAACTCTTCTGGTCTGGTATTGGATGCAGGCTCCCGAGGAACAATCAGAATCTACTGTGCACAATGAGCCATCAGGCAAATTGGTTTGCGCTTGGCTGGAGCAGACATTGTTCAGACAATTAAACGATTGGCACTGGATGCTTAAGCTGCAGGATGCGCCAGCCTGAAGATTGGATGGCAGGCAGGTCAGTCTGCTTGATCCGGCAGGATATCTGCATAAATTGGAGCTGCATTCTGAATCAGTTGAACATGATGCGCCATAGCCTAAACTTCCTGTCTCAGCCAAGCAGAATTTACCTTGTCCTGCAGGATTATTGATGCAATTTCCGGATAAGCATTGGTTATGGTTTTCACAGGTTTCACCGACGGAAAATCCGGCTATACAGAATTTTGCGTTTATTGGTCCTCGGCATAAATTAGGAGCGGGGCACTCTTCGTTGTACCAGCAGGAATCTCCGATGTTTTTTAAAGGTATACATTGTTTTTGAGTAAATTGACCGATTCGTCTACATGATCCGGAAAGGCATTGCGCATCTACATAACAGTTCTGATAATCTTCGAAGTTAGAGTTGAGGCATATTTTTTCTCCAAGAGGATCACTTGCGCAAAGATTTGAGGTACACTGGCGACTAGTTGAACAGAATCTATCTTTAGTGAGCCCAGAAGGGAGACATTGTTTAATTCTTATTCCTTGCGGATAATCGCACACTCCGGAAATGCATTCAGCGTCATTGGAGCAGGTATAACCGCCGCGTCCATGCAAATTTCCAGTGCATATTCCGCGTAGATCTACTTGGCCGGTAGTCTCAATCATTCGATAACATATATGAGCTTCATTTATTTCTTCGTAATTTCTTTGTGAGAATATTATGTTTCCATCATTACCAAAACCAGAAGCGAGATGCCCAGCACCACCACCCATGACTGACATCTCAGTTGGTTTAACTAAAAAAAAAGCGTAAGAACATCCATTAAATACATTAGGCCACCAAGGTTTAGAACTCGGTAGACAATTAGGGTATAGTGGAAAAGGATATCCTGGGTTCGTGGTATATTCATCAGCAAGATTGCCAAACGAGTGTCCTACTTCGTGAAGAAATGTAATTATAATGTTGTTCCAAACAGTACTGTCATCATCGCTTAACCAAACTCGTGAATTTCCGCCCATCACGAAAGAGAACCATCGGTCAAAATTAGCAGAAGATTTGCATTTATCCCTAAGCACGTAAATAATATTAGTATTGGATAACCCGCAGGGCTCAATTGGATTATATCGATCGCACGTCTCTTTAAGATCATTGCGAGAGGAGGGTAAAGGTAAATCCTGATCCAGATACCAGAAATTGAACAAATGATTATTGTACTTAAAAGGATCCATTCCAAACAAGCCAGATGTTGATCTTTTTCGGAGGTCTTCTCGGGTATATCGTTCTGTTACTCCTTTCGCATTATAATCAATCATCTCTAACAAATATTTTGTAAACTCCGGAAGTCCTCGTTGATCCCGACCGTAACCTAGCCCCACAAAAACAAGGTTAACTCGGTTTTCGCCCAAAGCGTTATGCCCAGGAAAAATTTCTTTGTAACCAGTACACTCCTGCTGGAAGGTATTGCCTTCATCGCTGTTAATCCCCACTAACGTTCGTTCAGACGAACCATCTACTGTTCTTCCAGTAATTAAAGAGGGCTGGCTTCCTCCCACGGATACGGGAGTTATTGAAGAACTCATCAATTCAAAATATTCCCGGTTTCCAGAGCTGGAAACAGCATATTCTTGGTCAGAAACAACCGCTCCTTTATTAGAGATTATCTGCAATCTTGCCGGGCTGTTGGCTAAAGGCCTTTCCACGGTAAATCTAACTTCCACTTCCGTTTTAGAACTTTCTTTAATATTTCCTAAATTAATGGTTCCATCGTCATTAAACTGTTCGGAGATCTCTAAAGTGGTCAGGCCAAAAAATTGCGTATAATCTTGGCTGTTAACATTCAAAACTGCCCGGTAAATTTCTTCCTGATTTAATCCTCCGGCTTCCTGAGCCTGAGTTCTATATTCTTCAATTTTCCTGGTTGCTTCTGAAGACTGAGTGTACATTCGCGCCTGTTTCAATTTCCAATTGCCGGTGTCCAAAACCAAGGCATAGACATAATGCCGTATCCCTTCAGAAGTCATCGGGCTAATTTCTCCCCGGATGGAGCTTGCTGTTGATTTGCTTGCAGAAAATTTGTTGAAATCAGTTGAGAAAGCCTGCCCGACAAAATTCTCATTTCCAATAATGATCACTCCGGAAATTACTGCCAGCAACAGAACAAGTATTACATAATGAACTTGCTTAAAACCTCTTTTCATGTTCTTCTATTCTGGTGTTATACAGAATGGTTGCGGTGGGTAGGACTCTAATAAGCCGCATCCATTTCTATTTCCACACCGGTCTTCGCAATATTGGGAAAATTCTTGATAACTCAGGCATTTTTGTCCAGTTTCTATCGCATAGCAATTTAGTCCGGCAGGGCAATTTCCTTCATTATTGCAGGAAACAAAATTATTTCTGGTGGCGCTTTGACATGCCGTCAATATTAATGAGGTGAGCAAGGATAATATCAACAATAGTTTTTTCATCTATTAAAGAAGAATTAACTAGTATAAAAATGTTATCTTAGGACAGAGCCCCTCAGCTTTTTTTTATTCTTGATGCGAGAAAACTATCCACTTTAGTGGACTGAGATGAATCGCATTCTATTTGAATTCTGAAAAATTAAAATGCATGGCGAGCGAAGCTTGCGCCATGCACTTTTCACTAAAGTTCAACATAGCGTTAGCTCTCCTCCGCCAGGAGCACAAAAATGGAATACACACGTCATGCGCACAGCGTCGGAGACAACTTTTGGCACATAGAATGGTGTCCAAAGTACCGCTATAACATATTTGAGAAATTTAAGTATAAGAACCTTGCGGAAGCCTGCATCCGCAAAGTGGCCAAAGAACACAGCCTTGTGATTCACGAACTGCAAGTCATGCCTGATCACTTGCACTGTGTCGTTAGCATTCCAGATACAATGAGCATCTCAGAAGCAACAAGACTTCTGAAAGGAAGAAGCAGTTACTTGTTCTTCCGCAATCATGAGAAAGCACGATTACGCTATCCACAAGGACATTTGTGGAGCGTTGGAACATTCAGAACAAGTGTAGGTCACTCAGATCTTCCAACTACTCTTCGTTACGTAAGAGAACAACAAGAATATCATGCAGTAGCATCACCCGCATGAAGCCTCGGACTTTAGCTCGAGGAGAAGGTTACTTAGACTAACTTTCTCTACCCAAAAACTCTTAAATAGCATTCGCTGACCAAAAATTTCATGACCCTTAAGTTTTTATCCCCCAGCTTTAGAACACGATACCTCAGCATCCTCGGCCTTGTAGAAAACCTCTCAAAACATCATTCTCTCACAACAACCCTCAACATTGGCTGCGGAGAAGGAGACTACGACAGAGCCCTCACTCCTTACTGCACAACCCTCCACTCAGGAGACCTCAACCCTTACGACGTCGCCTTCTGCAAAGAAGCAAACAAAGACCTCGCTATTCGTTACCAAGAACTCGACGCGGAAAACTTACCCTTCCAAGACGAAGCCTTTGACTGCATCCTCTGTATAGAAGTCCTAGAACACGTCAACTCCATCGAAAAATCCCTCCAAAACATCCAACGCGCCCTCAAAAAGGGAGGACTCCTCATCATCACCGTACCCAACTCACGATTCCCTTTCACCTACGACCCCATCAACACCATTCTCAACCTTTTCAACATTTCTCTTCCCATAGGAGCATACGCCTACGGACATCAAAAACTCATCACCGAAGAAACACTCGAACAACAACTCGCCACATACGGACTCACCCTCCTCAAAAAAGAACATCTCTCCCATTACCTCGTAGGCTTCTTCGAAATGTACTGGGCAGGACTCGCACAAGCTCTCTTCAAACACAATTCAAAAAACACCCTCAAAAGAACCAATAAAAAACTCGTTTTGAGATCAATAACGCTCAACCCCCCAAAAATCCTCCTCTCCATCATCGATACACTTATCCAACTTGATGAAGACCTTTTTAAAAAATCCAAACGTTCCATAGGCTTCTTACTTTTTCTTCAGAAAACTACGTCGCAATAAACGCTCCCCAATTCGCACTCTCAGAAATCTGATAATAAAAACTTACCATCACCAACCATCCAACAATAATAAGCCCATATAAAAGAATTCTTACCCAAAGCTGCCTTTCTTCAATACCCTTCACAATAAACATCACATACAACGGCACCAAATACGTAAAATACCTAAAATAATAAATCGAAGAACCCGCCCCAAAAAATTCCACTACAGGATTCATCACTAAAGAAACTACAAACACACCAAAAAACATCACCGCAGCGAACTTTCCATTTTCACTTTCTCTTATCCACTTCCACGCACCAGCCAAACAAAAAAACGTAAGCATTGCTGCAAAAATAATTATCACTAGAAGTCCTAGTCGACCGAATTGTTCCCTGATTACAGAAGCATTCACCATCACTGCAAACTTAAAAAAAGGATACGGAATCTCTATAAGCCTTAATCCTGTATAAGGTAAGTGACCCTCTTGAATCAAGGTATAATCCAACTGCCTTAAAAAAACAGGAACATAAGCTATAACTCCTATCAATAACACCCCTAAGCTCTTCCCAAAATCTTTTACTTCCACCCTCTTTCTCCATAATACTACAGTAAGAACATGCATTGCGATCAAAAAAACACTATAAAAATGCAAATAAAACAATACTACATATAACATTCCCAAAAAATACACCATCCTCCCCTTACCCTTAAAAATGTACCCATACAAACAGTAAGTCGCAATCATAAACACCAATGAGACCAATATATAAGAACGTAATTGCAAAGAATACACAAGATGCATAGGATTTATAGCCAATAATAATGCTGTCAATATTCCAACACTTTCTTTCCCACTTAATTCTCTTGCAAGAAAATAAGTTACAAGAATACCCAACACTCCAATTAATACAGTAACAACTCTCAAAAAAACTTCGGAGTCATACACCTTCAACAAAAAGCCAAGTATAAAATAATACCCAGGAGGATGAGGCTCAGTCGCAAGCACCTCACCCAAACTCCCATTCACACTCAACCTAGAAAAATACAAACTATGATCCTCATCAGTCCCCAACTGACGCTCCCCAACACCATTTATCCTTAAAAGAAAAGCAACCACTAAAATAAAAATCAACAAACCATACTTCTTAAAAAAATCCTTCCACATCATCCTCACACTCACAAGACAATCTATAAAAACGTTTCTCTACGAAACCTTAATATACTTCGCATCTCCACCGCCTTTTTATGGCAGAATCCCTCGTTTCCGACTTCTGGTACTTCATGAAAGAAAACAAAAAATGGTGGCTTCTCCCCATCGTTCTCCTCTTAGCGCTCGTCGGCGTCCTTATCGTTTTCTCAGGAAGCTCAGCAGTTTCTCCTTTTGTGTACGCACTCTTCTAAGACTCTTTCTCAACATAGGACACCTTTGCCTCAAGCACACCAACCAAGAGATCAGCAACCTTTTCGTGCCCTTCTCTCGTAAAGTGGCCATCTTCCTTGAAATAAAAACGCAGAGGGTCTTTTTCCCTTCCAAACTCCTCCACAAGATCAATAATCAAGATATTCCTTTTCTTTCCAAACTCCAACAACCTGTGCCTCGCTTTAACCTTCCCATACGCTTCCTTGTCCAAGGGAAAAAACTTTCTCGAAGGAATACTCAAGATGATCACTCTCGCGCCGTTCTCTTCCGACAAAGCAACAATCTCCTCCAACAACCCCTCAGTCTTCGTCCATTCTCTTCCAGTCCTCTCAGAAGAGCCAGCGTATACCTCGTAAAAATCTTTCTTCTCAAACAAATCATCAAAGCCTTTCTTCTCCTTCGCAAGACTCCTAAAAACAGCGTCAGCTTTTGCACTCAAGAAACTCATTACATACAGCTTCATCTTCTCAGAACTTTTATAATCCTTCACAAAAAAGCCTTCAACCACAGAAAAATTACTCACATCAATGTTGTCAGTTAAATCATTCCCCACAAAAAAAGCAACAATAACAACCTCAGGATTCAGCCTCAAACCATCCTCCTTCAAATAAAGAAGCTCCTGATCAGTACCATATCCGCCAACACCAGCATTGACCACTTCAACGTCCTCTTTTTCACTTATTTTTCTCTCCAACACCTCGGAAAACGTTTCATTATCCTCTACACCAACCCCAAACGCGAAGGAGTCACCAAGCACAAGAACCTTTTTTTCAATAGAACTCTCACTTTCGCCCCCACGCAAACCCTCACTATTCGTGGAAACAGCAACATCATACTCAGCAGTCCTCATCCTTCCGGTAAAATTCGCAGCCATCCTATGACCAAGAACAGGATCATTCTCAAACATGTACCGAGGGATATAATCCCTCCCGATCTGCGGAGACAAGGGAAACGCCACACGCAATACTCCTTCAAACACTAGCAAGAACACAACCACTGACAAGAATAATACAACAACCTGTCTTTTGTTTCTTTTCAAAAAATCCAAGACCCTCCAACGACCTGTGGCCTCGAACACCCACAGGACTAGCAGCGCAAGAGCAACAACCAGCAACACTCCCTCAAAAATCCTAATCTTTACTATGCTTAACTCAGAAAACTCTCTTCCAAAATACAATGACAGCGTGCTCTTATTAAAAACCACGCCAAGCACGAGCAACAACGACCCGATTGTTAAGAGCACTCTTTCACTCTTCATCATTCCACTCAATTCTGTAAATTGTCACCTTCCAAGACTCATCTTCCCCATACACTTTTCTAAAAAATCCAGGGACATTCCTCTCCTGCAACAACGGCTTTAACGCAGGCCTCAACTCAATATATTTAGGATCAATCACAGCATAATCAACCTTTAACCTTCTCATCCCATCTAGCGTTTCCTCGAACGTTTCAGCATACGGATACAACGACGTCTTTATTTTCCCAGAAACAAACCCTTTTCCCTCGAACCTCGCATCAGGCAAATACCTCATAATATGACTTTGACCTTCGAGCACCATTATGTATCCCTCAGCATTGTCAGCCAGCCACAACGCCCAACCAGCCTCCTTATTTAACGGATCATTCTCCAACGAATTCAACGAGACAGTACTATCACGCAAGCCAAACCCAATCACAACAAGGACAAAAACCGTCCAGATCAGATACTTATACCTCTGATTTTTCGCTAACACCCCCATTCCGGCAACAGCGAGCATCAGCACCAAGGGCACTAACGGATAAAAATACCGAGGATAAGTAAATGTGCCATAGACTGGAAGATGTGACAACACCCAAAACCCAGGCACCACCAAGAACCCAGCCAGGATCGCTTTTTCCTTTTTAAAAAAGTACAGCAACCCGACCAAGAACGGCAAGATCAACAACGGACCAACAATCACAACAACCAAGGAATAAGCCATCTTCACACTTCCAGAAAAGGCAAATTTATTCAGGATTGTTCCGAAACTATTTTCTTTTACATACTCTATTAACGAAGGAGGCTCAACATTCGGGCTCCATGCTTCCTGACCAGAACTCAACAAGAACCCACTCTCACCTCCAAAATCAAACGGAGAACCATACACAACAGCCCGCAACCCGAGATACGGCAGCAAGACCAACCCGAAAACAACCAACATTATTCCCACGCGCCTCCAAGAAAAATCGTGAATTTCCTTTCTCAGCAACAACACAGCAAGAAGAACACCACCAAGAACGAACAACCCATTCACTCTCACCAAAAAACACAAACCAGCGAAGATTGTTGCCATGTACGCGAACTTCATACCCTCTTTTATTCTCAATGAGCAATACACCACAAACAAGAAGACCAACATGAACAGCGACTCACTCATCCCAGAAACAGCAGTGATCACCATCACATAGCTCATCCCGAACAGCACCAACACCGCCAACGTTTCTCCCTTTCCTAGTATCCTTCTCGCAATCAACCACAACGGGACAAATACAAAACCTCCAACAACAGCAGAAGCAACCCTCAACACATACTCCTGAAACGCGAACGACCTTTCAAGAAAAGGAAGGAAAAACAACGAGGCAACCAACGGCCAACCCATCGCACCAGCTTGTATTGGAATAAAATTCCCGGCAAGAATCTCTCTCACCTTTAACAAATACACAAACGCGTCCTGCCTCAAGATCGCGTCAGGAATCAGCGCTATCCTTAAAATCAAACCAGCCAAGAATAACAACGGAACAACAATCTTTTCGTTCTCCACGAGAACCCTTCCAAACCTCACGCAAGAGGCTTCAATCCTCTCCAAAACCCCCTCAACAAGCTCAGTCATCAGCAAACGCCTCGCTATCCCACATATCCTGAGCATTATCAGCGCGCCTAATCAGGAAACGATCCATCACCAAACAATCAATCCCCGTACCCATCATACATCTATACGCCTCTTCAGGCTTACACACAATCGGCTCACCACGAATATTGAACGAGGTATTTATCAGCACAGGAACGCCGCTTAACTTTCCAAACTCCTTAATCACCTCATAATATCGAGGATTCTGCTCCTTTCTTATCGTCTGCAACCTTCCAGTACCGTCAACATGCGTCACCGCAGGCAACAACTTTTGTTTCTCTTTCCTAATAGGATACACCAATAACATAAAATCAGCAGCCAACGGAATAGGATCGTCACACTCAAAATATTTCGGAGCGTCCTCAACGCATACCACAGGAGCGAACGGCCTAAAACTGTTTCCACTAAAAACAATCTTTTCATCTCTTTTTACACAGAGCAGATTATACTTAGGAACCTTAACACAATATACTTTTCCATTATAATCTATTAAACCACTTTGATTTTTCCTGACATAAGATATCTTACTTCCTTTATTTAGTCTTACATAATAAGTAATATTATGTTTTGGATTCTTAGGAACTTCTGTTGATGTCGTTATACTATAGTCCAGTTTTAAACCTAACTCTTGGACTTCATCCGCTAATCTTTTACTTGTAGTCGTGTACTTATACTGCTTTTTCCTAGGTGTTCCATCACCGCGCATCAACGCATCGAACAAGATCTTTAACTGTCTTTCGCTTAACTCTAAAAATTCTCTCGGTATGAACTTGCTCTTTGCTTTACCAAACTGTTTTAGATATTCAAAAAGCTGTTTGTTTCCCTTTATAAAACTTCCAGAATTATATCTCCATTGGTATATCTTGTTTAGACACCCCTTCATTCTTCTATAATATTTTGAACTTACATTCTGAGAAATGTAAATATTGTGCTTTCCTTGATCATAACAACAACATCCTTCAGACAGATAATATCCAAAAAATTCCAACCATAAATCCATAGGTATCTTATCTTTCTCAATAATATGACCATACTTTTTTCTTACAATTTTTGGTATTAAAAAATATTTTTTTTCTTTTCCATTCCATTTCTCAATTGCTTTGATCTGAATATTTTCTTTACACACTAGTCTTTTAGCTTCTTCAAATCCAAATCTATTCACATAAATACTGTCTCTATGATTAGTTATCTTTTTTGCCCACATATTATGTTCAGGCGTCACAACTAGATTTATTCTTTTGTTCTTGAAATATACCATCTTGCCTGTGTAATTGTACTCCATTCTTTTCTCTATTCTTTGATACACCAACTCTTTCGTTTTTGGATTCAATGTTGCTACTTTATCGTCTTTAGTCAGTTCTTTGAATGATTTCCACCCCTCCTTTGTTAAAATTTGAGTTTGATCATCATAACACTCCCTATGCTTCACCTTGAGATTAAGAATTTCCTGCATCTTCGGATTACAAGGATTAGAAAGGATGCTTCTTGCGCCTAACGCCCTCGGACCAAACTCCATCCTTCCCTGAAACCAGCCAACAACATTGTTCTCGTAAATCAACTTCCCAACAGTCTCGACTAATTCTTTTCCAGATCTAAATTCATTATATTTAATTCTGTTTTTATCCAAGTACTCTTTGATCTCTTTTTGATCATATCCAGGACCAAGATACGAATGCTCCATCACGACATTCCTCTTGTTTTTAAAAAGACTAAAATACACAAAAGCAGCAGCGCCAACACTAGTGCCGCCGTCGCCAGCAGCAGGCTGAATAAACAACGACTTAAACGGAGTTTTTTTCAAGATCTTCCCATTCGCCAAACTATTCAACGCGACACCCCCAGCCATACACAGATTCTTAGATTTGTACTTTTTATGCAATGCGTTCAAGATTTTGAATAGTATCTCCTCTGTTAATTTCTGGACCGAAGATGCTATATCCTGATAATACTCCGTCATTGCCTCACTTTTTTTTCTCGACGGACCAAACTCTTGTATGAACTTTTTCGAAGGCATCGCCATCTTATAATGATACACGAAGTACTCCATATTCAACATGAAACTCCCGTCTTCCTTAACTTCTATTAACTTTCTTACTTTGTCAACATATTTTGGCTTTCCATACGCGCTCAATCCCATAGCTTTATACTCTCCGGAATTTGCCGTGAACCCCAAAAATACAGTAAATGTACTATACAACAACCCCAACGAATGAGGAAAACGAATCTCCTTCTCCAACACTAATTTATTATCCTTCGCATAGCCCGCAGTAGCAGACGCCCACTCTCCTACCCCATCAACTGTCAACAAGACCGCGTCCTTAAACGGACTCATCAAATAAGAACTCGCGGCATGCGCAAGATGATGCTCAACAAAATACACTTCCCCATCAAATCCCACCTTTTTCTTAATAATTCCACGAATCCTCAACTTTTCATTAATCCAAGATGGCATTGTCTTGTTGAAGGCAAACAAACCGCGAGGAAAAGAATCCACAAATTGACTCATCACTCTCTCAAACTTTACTAGTGGTTTCTCATAAAAAGCGACAGCATCAAGCTCCTTTCCAGAAACACCAGCCTCCTTTAAACAATACTTAATCGCGTTTATTGGAAAAGAGGCATCATGCTTTTTCCTTGTGAAGCGCTCTTCCTCCGCAGCAGCAATCAGCTTCCCATCTTTGAGTATACACGCAGACGAGTCATGAAAGAATGCTGAAATACCTAATATAATCATCTTAAAATGGTTTCAAATACTCCTCCTTGTTTTTTTCACCGCCAATTTTTACTTCTTCCCAATAAGTTTCTTTTTCCTTTTCAGAATTCTTCATGTTCAAAAACCTCTTTCTTCCAATTTTCGCGCATACAGCCACAAACCCAATACCAACAACAAAAATAACAGTCAACAAGAGCGTATTTATGATCACCGCGATCGTCTCGCCAAACGTGTGCATCCCCTGCTTCCAACCACTAAAAAATAACTTTATTCTTTCCATACCTCCCCCTCACCTTCCTTCCAACAACAAACATCACCACCAATATTCCAGCAGCAACCACCACAAACCAGTATGTCACCCAATCTCTCAACTTTATCAAGAAGGCCGCTGACAAAAAGATAAGCGAACCGCAAAAGATTCCAGCATACTCACCTGCCATATAGGAAAGCCTTCTTCTCTTAAGATGATCATCCATCAGCAAGCGCAACTGTGTAAGTTTTAAATAACTTTCTAAGAATCATACAATCTTCGCTAGCTCAGCACCGACCATCTCCTTAAAAATAGTATCCCTGTCCTTCGTAATTCTCCAAGAGGGGTATTCTTTTTTTAATTTCCTTAAATTACTGATATAACAAATATGATCACCCTCCCTGTTTTGCTCATTGTACGTATAATTCACTTCTTTTCCCGCCATTCTCTTTAAGATATCAAAACACTCTAAGATCGAAACACTATTCTCACGACCACCCCCAAGATTAAAGACAACACCATGCTGAGGATCATTAATAAACGCCTCGAACGCCCTCACCACATCATAACAATGGATCTGATCCCGCACCTGCTTTCCCTTATACCCAAACACTGTGTAAGGATCGCCTTTTACTGCAGTCTTAATCAAATACGATAAAAAGCCATGCAACTCAACACCACTATGCTGGGGTCCTGTGAGACAGCCACCACGAAAACAAACAGTATTCATGTCAAAATAACGGCCATACTCCTGCACCATAATATCAGCAGCAACCTTTGATGCGCCAAAAACACTATGCTTCGAGCGATCAATACTCAATGACTCATCAACGCCCTCAAAATGCTCCTTGTTTGAGTAATCCCACCTTGTTTTCAACTCTTTCAACGGCAAATAGTTCGGAGAATCCCCATACACCTTGTTCGTGCTCATAAACACAAAAGGAGCGGCAGGACAATGCTTTCTCGTGGCTTCCAACAAGTTCAACGTTCCTAACGCGTTCACCTCAAAATCAGTAAGAGGATCATTCTTCGCCCAATCATGGGAAGGCTGCGCAGCACAATGAACAATCGCGCCAAACTCATGCTTCCTAAACAAATCAAACACCCCCTGCCTGTCTCTAATGTCAAGATCCATATGAGAAAAATTCTTCACTTTTTCTTTCAAATTTCTCAACATCCAAGACGTATCACCCTTCTCACCAAAGAAGAACTTCCTCATATTATTATCAACGCCAACAAGATCATACCCCTGATTGCCAAAGTGCAAGACAGCCTCAGAACCAATAAGGCCACTGCTCCCAGTCACAAGAATCTTCTTCTGCATTCTTCACCCTCTTTCAGGAGAATACAAGACCCTTTTAAGGTTTTTGTGACACCTATCAGGGTTTATAATTTTTAAATAAACTTCAACTTCCTCGAGGCAGCCAAGCACATCCTCAACATCGTCAACCCATTCTTCACGCGCTTATTCATCTTCGTCTCGCCATACGTCCTTTCCACATAGTGCACCGGCATGTCAACTATCTTTAAGTTAATCTTTGAGGCTGAAAACAATAACTCGTAATCACCCCACTGATCCTCAACACCCCACGTGAAGAAGACCTTCCTCATCCTTTCATAATCCTCTTTGAAAAACACTTTTGTGCCGCAGAGCGTGTCTTTGACCGGTCTATCAAGAAGATAGGAAAAAATCATGCCGAACATTTTGTTACCTATCATATTAAAACCGCGCATCGCCTGATCCTCCATTGGATACACCATCCTCGAGCCGTTGATGAACTCACCCTTGCCTTCCATCAACGCGTTGAAAAAGTAAGGAAGCTCTTCAGGTAACACCGTTAAATCAGCATCAAGAATCATCAAGACGTCACCTGACGCGTGCTTAAAACACTCCCACACATTCTTCGACTTACAAATACCAGGGGAATCAACCAATCTAATCTTTCTGTTGGGATAAGTCTTGATACACCTCAACACTTCTTCCCTCGTATCATCAGTAGATTTGTCATCCCCGAAAATAATCTCCGTCCACTTTCCTAACTCAGGAATTCTCTTTATTGCGTTCTCAATGTTTCCTTTCTCATTCTTACAAGGTATTACAATACTCACTGAAAAATTCTTCCCATTTTTTCTCTCAGTGACCTTCCTTGCAATCACTACCTGCAAATACCCCAACCCCCTCATTCCCGGAATACGCGCGATATACTTATTTGTAAGACTACTTACCAATGGAACATACTTCGGCATTAACAACGCTCGATCCTTCCTCACCACATCTAAATCAGCAAGATACAACAAGTTACTCACATCCTCAACAGAAAGCCAATTCAGTGTTGGTTGTTTCATTTTCAACTTTAATCCTTCAGCGATTTTTACAATAGGATACCACAACGAGCTATGATTGATGATAACAATCCTTGTTCTGTCGTCCGCAATCCTGCACACTTCCTTAAACAACTTCAATACGTCAACAATATCATCCAAAACATTCACCAACAAGATATAATCAAATTTCTCCTTAATCTTTTCTAAACGCTCAAAATCCGCAACCTCAAAATTCAAATAAGGATATTTTTGCTTTGCAATCCTTACTAACTCTTCACCATACTCTAATCCTAGACCATAACTAGGATCAACACCCTGCAAAAAATCCCCAAGGTCGCTTTTTAACAATAACACTCGTTTCTTTGGCTCTACAATATTCTTCAAAAGCTTAAGGATATACCTATAGTAATACCGATTTTTCTTAATCCACTTCTTCCTAAACTCTGCATTCTTCCGATGAGCACTAACAATCTCACGTTTCTTCCAGCTCAAATCATCAATCGGCATTGGGCGCTCTTATTCAGAATAGTTTATATTCTTTTCGTTACTCTCTCGTGGTATGGTGGATATTGACTGCTTTTCGGTTCCTGGAATCTTTACTACACTCTTTGTTGCGCAACCTGTTCCTTTTGTTCCATCTGTTCCTGCCGAATACGTTTTCTGGGTCAAAAGACCATCACTCAGAGATCCAGAACTAGAAGCGTTAATCGACTCCAAATGGCAAGCTCAAATAGAAACGAAAAAGAGGGAACTTGAAGCTAGAGGCGTACAAGATATAGCAATACGCCCTGATGAACGAGGACTTCCCGCACTCTATGAAGGAGAAAGAAAAATCATGTTTGACGGAACTATCTTTAGAGTATCTGATGTTTGCCCTGCCTTTGATGGCACAGAAGCGGTCTGTATTGATGTTGAAGAAGGAAGATTCAGCACCATCAACCTCTCTCGCGATCCGGAATTTAGAGCACTCTCAGAAAAAAAATCCGGAGAAATAAGAAACGACGCTCTCGGCTCTTCAGAACTTCTTGTTACGAAAGATGGTTATATTGTTCTTACAAACAGAGGAGAACGACCAAACACCTACAAAAATCAGATGTATATGCCTGGAGGAAGACCTTCAACAGTAGCAGAATCTCCTTTAGAACACCAACTTGGAGAGAATGCTGAAGAACTTGGCTTAACATCAGAAGACTATCTTCGAGGCACAAAACACTGCTTTTACGGAATTGTTGCTGACGAACAACTTAACAGAAACAGAGAACTCATGTTCAAAGTTGAACTCAGCCTCACTGCAGATGAAGTGCAAAAAAGATACGATGCTTTACCAAAAAAACCAATAGACGTTGCTTCCTTAGAATTTTTATCTGCTGATGCAGACTCAATCTTGGGAAGACTTCTTAACGACGCACTTTGCCCAAGAAATAAGCCTGGCATTGTCATCCCACCAACCTTGGGTCTTTTAACACACTACGGATTCCACTCCTACGGTCAAATGTGGCTTGAAGAGCTTGATATAAAAGTAAAAGAAGGAGATTTCTAACTCACTTAGAATAAAACTTCTCCGCGCTTCTTAAAATATCTTGATTTGTCACATCAAACCACTCGCTTTCAAACACAAACGAATGCAAAAGCGTCCTTTTAAACATAAACTCGATTAAATCTCCAGAATGATCCTTATTCCCCTCTTTTACACATTGTAAAACAAGCGACAAGTCTTCTTTTTTTAGTATATAATAACATAAGCTTCCGATATTTGTTTTTGGAATCTTCGGCTTATCTTCAAACCCGACTATCTTATTCCCTTCTCCCACTTCAATTACACCAAATCTTGTTGCCAGTAAACTTTTATCTTCCACTGCTTTTCCCGCAACCACTGATGTATTCTTTCCTTTGAAAAAAGCTATACTCTCTTCAACTCCAAACCCAAATAATGTATCTCCACCTATAATGATTATATCCTCTTCTAAACCTATTCTTTCTATAACAAAAGCCATATCTCCCACCGCGCCAAGCCTCTCTTCAGGACCATTTGTCAGATTATTAATAATCCTTATCTTTTTAGTAAAACTTGACTGCTTATCCCATTCACAAAATGCTTCAAAAAAAAGATTATTTGTAATAAGAAAAATATCACTAATATCCTTACAAGAATCCAATTTTTCCATGATATGGTCGATAATCTTCTTCCCTCCAACTTCAATAAAAGCCTTAGAAATATTCTCTGTTAAAGGATAAAGCCTTGTTCCAAACCCAGCAATTAGAATTAGCACTTTCATCTCTCTGCTAAAGAGCAAATGTTTAAATCTCTTATGTATTTCCTTTTTTTATGACTTCAATCAAAGACCATTTCGAACACGTCGCACACAACTACGACTACTGGAAAAAAAAGAACTGGTACTATTATCAACAGCTTAAAACTATCCTCAAAGAAAAAATTCCCCCGGGGAAAAAAGTTCTCGAAATAGGATGCGGAACAGGAGATCTTCTTGCAGCTTTGCAACCTTTAAAAGGATTAGGAATAGACATCAGCGAAAATATGATTAAGATAGCCAAGGAAAAACACAAAGAAACAAAAAACATCGCCTTCAACGTCGGAAAAGCAGAAAACCTCACACTCAACCAAGAATTCGATGTCATCCTTCTCGCAGACATTATTGAACACCTAGAAAACGTAAACCAAATGTCCGAATCCCTCACAAAAATCGCAAATTCAAAAACTCTTATTATCCTCACAATGATCAACCCCCTTTGGGAGCCTGCCCTTCTCCTAGCTGAAAAATTCAACCTTAAAATGCCGGAAGGACCGCACCACCGGCTCACCTTTAAAGAACTCGAAAAAATCTTCAAAAAACATCACCTTTACGTTCTTGATTTAGAATACAGGATTTTTATTCCAAAATACCTCCCCTTTATTTCTGACAAAATAAACAGTACTTTTTTTAACATCCCTCTCCTTAGAAATTTAGGGCTTGTCCAAATCTTAACCCTCAAAAAAGTTTAGTCTGCCCTTTGATATATTTCCTTTACAAGACTCAACACACTTACAGCATCTTCCCCTTTCACAAAAGGCTCCCTCCCACTCCTTATTGCATGAGCAACATCCTCAAGCTGCATTACTAAACTTCCGCTTTTAAGATTTTTCATCCTCGGAAAATTGTACAGGAAATTCCTGTATCCACTCGTGCTGATCCTTGCCCTTCTTTTCTCACCAACAATCTCTAAAAAAATCCTCTTTTTCTTCATATTATTGCTCGCCTTCAACTCGCAAGGAATGCCGTTTTCAAACTTCAATAAAGCTTCACATTCATCTTCTACCTTTAACCAAGGTCTTGTGCTTCTTATGACTGCTTTTTTCACCTTCGGGACGCCAAACAAATAAACAAGAATATCCAGAAAATGAATCACTTGCATGATTACAACTCCTCCACCAGCCTTTTTAGGATCATTCCTCCAAAAACTCTTCCTGAAATACTCTAACGCCCTCAGACTTTCATACACTATCCTTATCCTTTTTATTTTCCCAAACTCTCCCCTCTCCAAACGTTTTTTGGTCTCCACAACAAGCGGCGAAAACCGCAACTGGCTTACTACACTCAACAAAAGCCCCTTCCTTTTCGCTTTCTCCACCAGACGTTTCGCCTTTTTTAGATCAACATCAATCGGCTTCTCCACAACAACATGCTTTCCAGCATCCAAAACCCTCATTGCGATATCTCCGTGCGTTTCATTTTCAGTCACAATCAACACTACTTTACTTTCCTTATCCTTCAAAACCTCTTCAAAATTCTTAAACCACTTTATCTCATACTTCGCTGCAAATAGCCTCCCTCTCTCTTCATTCCGACTATGCACTCCCATCAGCGTCATCTCTTTAGAATTCTTAAAAGCTCTTACATACTTAGGGGCTATAGCACCAGCACCAACCAAACAAAACCCTACTCTCCTCATTCTTTCTTCCCAATCACATAAAATAAATGAGCATACAAGTGCTTCATAAAAAGAGGCATAGGAAAACGCTCAAACCCATGCATTATCTTAATCCACATGGGGTACCGCTTTTCCTTCATAAACCTGACCGTATTTGCATCCCACTCAATTTCATCCATCTCTTTTTTCATCCTATGAAACTTCATATCACGAAAACCAATAGTATCGGGCCATACCGGACAATTCATCATATTTGTCTCTATAGGAATAAGCCCACATCTATTCATCAGAAATTTCACGCCTTTTGGAAACAAAAATAATTTTTCTCCATGCGTCCACTTGACTTTATACACCTTGTGTAGCATTCTATGAATCGGAGATCCCACATTATATCCATCCACACAAAGAATCATCACATACTTTTTCGAAACTCTCTTCATCTCATTCAAAATCTGTTCATAATTATTATTCAGCGATAGCGTGTTAAAATTCCACACAAAATCATAAACCCCATCCTCTACAGGCAGTTTAGATAAATCTTCTGCCTTCACAACCTTATACTTCAACCCCAAATCATCCCACACTTCCAACCCTTTCTTAGAAGGATTCACCAATGAAACTTCGCATCCCGCTTCAGCAAAACCCAGAGAATACAATGACGGCAACGCCTTCACACCCCCCGCAGGAACCTCCAACACAGACTTTATATCATACTTTTTAACAATCCTTCTTAAACCACGATTAATCGCATACCGCTCATAATCCAACTGAAAAGGCTCCTTCTCAACCATAAACCCTGCCAACAATACGCCTCTTAAAAAGGATTCGTTTTTTCTCCAGAAAGGGGTTGGTGCGAATATATGCTAAGATATGCTGTAAAAGATCTTTCTTAAGTAAATCTTGCGAGAAAACCACCCTTTCAACAGCGCATCAAACAAACTTCAGAGTTAAGGATTAGTTTCGCACCAACCCCCTCCAGAAAGCAACCTTTAAATAACGAAAACTAATTCCCCAAAAATGAAAATCCTTCTCATCAACCCCCCCTTAGAACACCAAGCACGCTGGGATGTTTCACAAATTGCTTACCCGCCTCTAGGAATCCTCTGGATAGCTGCCATGCTCGAGAAAGAAGGTCACCACGTCAAATTCTTAGATGGCGACTGCTGGAAATTTGACATTCTTGAAGAAATCAAAAACTACAATCCCAGACTTGTAGGACTAGCAGTCATCACCATCAAAGTCAACAGCGCAGCAGCCATGATCCACCAAATCAAAGAAGTATACCCACAATTACCTGTTGTCGTTGGCGGGAACCACATCACCAACGTCAAACAACAATCCTTTGACCAAATCCCGGGAGCAGACTACCTCATGATCGGAGAAGCGTACTATACCTTTCCAGAACTTGCGCACGCACTCGAACAAAATACCAACCTCTCAACCATCAGAGGCCTCATCTGGAAAGAAGACGGAAACATTATCACCAACAAGTCCCGACCAGACATTCAAGACTTAGACATTCTCCCCTTCCCTGCACGACACCTCCTTCCCCAACCCTTCACTACTCACTACCAGTCAGACACGCGTTACTTAAGAAAACCGAGCACAAGCATGATCACCAGCCTCGGCTGCTACTACAGATGCACCTTCTGCGACCACACGAGGAACGTCAGATTCTTCTCTCCAAAAAGAGTCGTAGATGAAATCGAACACTTGCAAAAAATCTACGGCATCAAAGAAATCCACTTCTGGGACGAAATTTTCACCATGACCCCAAAACGCACACGCGAAATCTGCCAAGAAATTATCGACCGCAACATTGATATCACCTGGAGCGGATACGGAAGACTCGATATTATCGCACGAAACCCCGACTTAGTGCCACTCATCAAAAAATCAGGATGCTGGTTCATGTCCTTCGGCGTCGAATCAGGAAGCCAAAAAGTCAGAGACTTCATTAAAAAAGATCTTACAGACGAACAAATACGACAAGCTGCGGAAACCCTTGCAGCAGCAGGCATCTATACCCGAGGTTTATTCATGCTCGGACATCCTACTGAAACTCTCGAAACTCTTGAACAAACCATCCAATTCGCCAAAACCTTACCTCTCAACTCTGCGCAATTCAACCTCAACATACCCCTTCCAGGAACAGAGCAGTACGCTAACGCTAAAGACTATGGAATCCTTGATGAGGAACGCTTCAAAGATTACTCAGGGCATGGAAAACCTATCTACATTCCCAACGGACTCACTGCAGAAATCCTTGAAGAAGCCCAAAAACGCGCCTACAAAGAATTCTTCGCACGACCCCAAGTCTTCTTCAGAAACGCACGCTTCGTCCTCAGAAGTCCAGACAGCATCAAAAAATACAGCAAAAAATTCGTTACTATTATGACTGGGGGAAAACTATAAAACCAGCCTCTTCTTTTAAACCTTATGAATATCACTACCCTTCTTTTCTTAACCCTCGCCCTCTTTTCTAATTTTATCTGCATCTTTCTCATCGCACTCCGCTACAAACACCTCTTTATCTCAATAAGCGAACACGCCAAATTTTTAGACGTCACAAAACTTGTTGCCATCACCCAAATCGCCAGCTATCTCACCCCTTTTAATATAGGAATCCTTCTCGGAAGACCCTTCATCGGAAAAAAATTCTTTAACATCCAGCCAGGAAAAACAATCCTCGCCACCGTTATCGACCAATGGCTCGAATTCTTCTGGCAAAGTCTTCTTGTCATTTTTCTTATAGTTATAGGAGTCGGCTCCTTCTTTCAGAAAGACCTTTTCGTGTTTCCCATCCTCTTTCTTATTTTAAGCCTCGTTTTTCTTCTTCTTTTTTCCAAAACCCTCTATACAAAACTCTTCATCATTAAAGACAGCATTCCCTCTTTCCTCAAAAAACTTTTAAAACGCTTTATCACCCTCCAGGATCTTACGACAGCAAAGACCTACCTCGACCAAAACCTTCATACAAAAAAATTTATTCTTCCCTACTTCAGCCTCGTTCTCCTCTTTATTCTTGCTTATCCCCTTATTCTTTATTTTACTAGCCTTGCATTCTCCTCTTCACTCCCTTACACCAAAATCTTCACCGCGACATGGGCATCTTACCTTATAGGAAGACTTTCAGGGATTCCAGGCGGTTTTGGAACACGAGACCTCACGCTCGGAGCCTTCCTCGCCCTCTACGGCCTCTCACTTGAACAAGCAGCAATCATCGCTCTTGTTTACAGAATCGTTACCCTCTTACCCTCCTTCCTTCTCAGCCTTTCTTTTGTTCCAGAAATTCTCTTTCTTCTTAAAAAAAATCCTCCGAAATCCATTTAAACATTCGCCCAGTCACTCTCCTATGCAAAGACAAGACACCTACATCTCATGGATCAAACAAGGAGCTAAAAAACTAGAAACTTTCCAAAACGAAGAAGAAAAATACAAAGGATGCTTCTGCTATCCCTACTGGAGAAAACAAACAACCTATGTCAACAGCAGATGGCAAGAAGCAAGCCTCACTTTCGCATGGCTCTACAAAAAAACAGGAAACCCTGCCTATAAAGAAATTGCGCAACACGGAGTAGCCTACTGGTGCAGACTCCAACACAGAAAAGGCTCCTTTCCAGAATACTCAAGGCTGGATAGTTCCTTCGCAGCAACCGCCTTCACCACACTCGCAATGGCAGAAACTGCAAAAAAGATCCCCTTCACACCCAACCAACACTCAACCCTCCTCAAAGCCGCAGACTGGCTCTTAGAAAATGATGAACTCACCTACACAAACCAACAAGCAGCCGCAGCCGCAGCACTCTTTTCAGTATGCAACCTCACTGAAAACCAACGCTACTTCATTGCAGCGCAGAAAAAACTTGCAAAAGTCTTTTCCAACCAACACACTCACGGCTATTACACCGAGAAAAACGGATTCGACTTAGGATACTCCACCCTCACTTTAGAAATGCTCGGCATATCTTATATCCTCTCCCCTCATGAGAAGATCCTCTCCTCTGCCCAAAAATTCATCGACTTCATTCTGACAAACAAAGCACCATCGCACAACATCCGCGGAACAACATGGATCATCATAGATGGCTTCGAAATTTTTGCAGATAAAGTTAGAAACGGAAAGAAAGCACTTCTCCTCATGCTCAAGCATCCACACATCAAACATCTCGGGCACGATCAGAATCTTTGCACCGACCTCTACCGCTACTGCTGGGCCCATGACCATGCAACAGCCAACCTCAACCACGGAAAACTCAACGAACACTACCCTCCCCAAAAAAACAGTAAACCTTCAAAACTCCTCAACCCTCTCAGACCATTTGGGCTTCATAACATCAGGAATCTCTTACAATGAAAAAAGCGTCAATTATTGTCATCACCTACAACGAAGAGAAAAACATCGATGAATGCATTCAATCCCTTCTCCACCAAGACTATGAAGATTATGAACTTCTCGTCGTCGATGCTTCAGAGGACCAGACTGCAACACGCGCGTCCCTCTACCCCCGCGTGCGCGTCATCAAAAGCGAAAAAAAAGGATTCGGCATCCAGCGAAACCTCGGCGTCAAACATGCAACGGGACACTACATTGCGTTCACCGACGCGGACTGCATCGCACCCCCAACATGGCTGAAAAACGCAATCACCTTTTTAGAAAACAATAACCTCTCAGGAACAGGCGGAAATGCTTATCCGCCAGAAAATTCTCCTCTTATTGGCAAAGCTATCTCCTGTCTCGGATACCCAGCAGGAGGAGCACTCGGGCTTTCTCCCAACGACCTTTTCTCAACCTGCAATGCAGTCCTCCTCAAAAGCGCACTTGAAGAAGCCAACGGCTTCAACGAATATCTCCTCCACGGCGGAGAAGACACTGACCTTTCCGCACGCCTCAAAGAAAAAGGGCACACCCTTCTCATCAACCAAGAATCCTATGTCTACCACAAAACAAGAACCTTCAGCGAATTCCTCTCATGGTGCCAACGCAGGGGACGCGCAAAGTACCACCTCACTCAACATCCAAAACAACTCCTCATGCCCCTCGCCGTTCTCGCTTATCCCCTGACAGCAAAATATAGAAAAATCTTCAAAAAAAGAAAACACCTCCAATTACCCTACTCAACCATTCTCTTCCTTGTTCCCACCCTCTTCTTCCTCAGACAACTCTTCATGACCTGTGGCTGGATCCAGGAAGCTCTTCATCAAAACCAATCACAATCGTAGCGCATTCTTTATCCCTTTTCAAGCCATACCTCTTCACAAGAAAATCATGAACCTCCTGGGAAGGCGATGAAGAAACAGAATTCATATAACCTAACTCAGGAAACTCCAAAACAGGAAAAACAACTTTCCCTTCCTTTACCACCACGAGATCGCCCACAGGATCGCGAAACTCGGAATCATGGACTATAATTACTGCAGACTTTCTCTTCAAGCATTCAAAGACCCCCACATTCTCTTCTTTCTCCAATTCGAAAATCTTCTGCTTGTCTTCCTTACTTAAGACCTTCACATCCAAAATTCCCCTAACCGCGTTTAAAGTCTTTATAACCTTGTCCATGCCTTCTTAACTAGTGGAAAACTATAAAAGCCGAACGGAATTCGCCACTCCACCGTGGAATTCGTAAACGTTCTCGAGGGAAGACGAAGCGTCAGAAAATACAAGCAAGAACCCATTTCCCAAGAAACCATCCAAGAAATCATCAGAGCAGGATCATGCGCACCCAAACCCTCAAACAGACAGCAATGGGAGATCATCGTCGTTGACAACAAATCAGTCCTTGAACGCTTCATAAAAGAGGCAGGAGCACAAGAACACGTTCTCGCAGCACCAACAGTTCTCGTTATCGTTGTTGACACGGAATTCAACAAAGAACACTGGTCCAACATCCAAGCAACAGCAGCAGCCTGCCAAAACATGCAACTCCGTGCATTTGATCTCGGCTACGGAAGCTGCGTCATGGCCGGATTCGGAGACGGAAAAGCCATCAAAAAAATTCTTAACGTCCCAGATCCTTGGGACGTCACCTGCTTCATGATGCTCGGCAAACCAGACGAAGCACCCTCAACACCACCAAAAAAACACGTTGAGGAAATTCTCCACTACAATACCTTCGTTGACAGGACTGAGAGACTGCCAAGCAGCGTCCGCATCAAAGACTGGACTCTTAATCAGGTTCGGCAACACCAAAAATTCGCCTCTCGCGCTTATCGCATGGGAACAGACTACGAATTCTACGATCCGGAGGAGATCTCCAAAATCCAACACATCATCAAACAATACATTCCTAGCCAAGGAAAAATCCTCAACATCTTGGGATACGACGGAACCGTCCTCAAACACCTCCAACACCTCTTTCCCAACCACGAATTCATCGACTGCGAATTAAGCCCAGAAGCAGGAGAATTCGTCAAATCCAAAACCCAAAACATCAACTTTGTCACCTTTACAGACAAAATCGAAGGCGTAGAAGACAACACCATCGACCTCGTTTTACTCACTTTCGCACTCGAAAAGTCACCAGAAAAGGAAAAACTCCTCGGAGAAGCCCACCGCGTCTTAAACCCAGAAGGAAAACTCATCGCCTTTGTTAAAAACAAGGCCTCCTCCTACGGACTCATGTACTATGCCATCATCAAACTTTTAGGCATCAACCATCTCGAAGGATTCTACATCAGATCAGGGCCTTTTGAACCTGTCAGCATCTATCAAACAAAAAAACTTTTACAAAACAACAGGTTCAACATCCAGGATAAAAAAGGAATCTTCCTTCTTCCGGCAGAAATAAAAATCTACACCAAAAAAGTAGACGGCTACCTCCACCGACACGGGCACAAACTTTCCGTTTTCAAATACCTCATTAAGCCGGCACTCTGGCTCGGAAACTTCACTTTCAATAGCACAAAATGGATCAACAACCCTTACTTATCCTCAACAATCTGCGTCATCGCCAAAAAACAATGAACCTCAAAATACACACTCTCCGACAAATCGGAAACACTATCAAAATCATTTCCCTCGGCTTAACAGGACAGTCCTTCCCTTTTCGTCCAGGACAAGCAGTAGCTCTTACCATCAATGCACCTGAACATGACATCCTCAATCAAAAACGCTACTATTCTCTCTCCTCTTCGCCCCTTACAACAACGCATCTTGAACTTCTTATCAAAGATAATGCCACAAGCGGCGTAGGTCATTATCTTTATAACACTCTTAAAAAAGGACAAACCCTTGAAATTTCTGGACCCTATGGAAATATGGTTCTTCCAGAAAAGATACCTGCTTCTATTACTCTTATCGCAGGAGGATCTGGTATCGCTCCCCTTATGAGCATCCTCCGCTATCTTACTACAACCAACTCTTCAACAAAAATTTCTGTCCTGTACAGCACAAAGACCCTCAAAGAAACAGCCTATAGGGACGAACTCCAAACTCTCGCATCCCAAGCGAAAATCACTTACATCTCTACCCTGACTGAAGAGTCTTGGGGCGGAACTACCGGAAGAATCCTCCGCCCATTCTTAGAACAACACCTTCCCACAAAAGAAGGAATCTTCTTCATCTGTGGACCAAAAGACATGATCAAAGACACCTCTCAAGCACTCAAGGACATCGGCGTTCAAGAACAATCCATCATCATTGAACGCTACTAAACCCATGCGCAAACTCAACATCCTCCTCCTCGCATTTGAGTTTCCACCCTATCCCCTCGCTGGAACAGGATTCTACGCCTACAACCTCGTAAAATCCCTCAAAGGACACAATGTTACTCTCCTCACTCCAAACCACAGCGGCCGCGATCAAAACCCAGAACTCCCAGACAATGTCGAAATCAAAAGAATTCCCACCTTCAGCCTTCTCACAGGACAAGCCACGGCTAACAGGAGATTCATCGATAAAAAAACCCTCTTCGCTCTCAAAGTAAAAAATTATATTAAAGAAAACATTAACCTTAAGGATTATAACATTTTCCACAGCCTCAACGAACGCGACGCAGCATTCTTAGACTATACTTACATGAACAAATCACTCCCAACGCTCGTCTCAGTCAACGACTACTACATCCTAGGCGCTTCGCTTAATCCCTTCGCCTTTGAATTCAAATCTACCGACCTACCCTTACGCTACGCCCATCATAATATCATGAAACACTTCTATAAAAAAGCACTACGACAATGCACAAAAATCATTCCAAACTCCAACTTTGTTAGCAATGTTATCCAAAAAACTTGCAGTCTTACCCCTGAGAAAATAAAAGTTATCCACCGAGGCATTGACACAAAAAAATTTAATATCCAACCAGCGGCACACAAATACACCAACAACAAAATCCTCTTCATCGGTCCAAACGCAGAAAGAAAAGGAGCGCTCTTCGTTTTACAAGCACTTCCAGACATCCTAAAATACCATCCAGAAACAACACTCACTCTCATCGGCAGCTGCTCCTGGGTCTACAAACAAAAATTACTTTCTTTCATCAAAGAAAACAACCTTACTAAGAATGTCACCTACCTCGAGCATTTACCCCAAGACGCGCTCTTATCCTACTACCAAGAAGCAAACGTCTTCATCATGCCCTCCATCATGGAAGCACTCGGACAAGTCTATCTGGAAGCGATGACCGCACGAACTCCAGTCATCGGAGCGAACGTAGGCGGTGTCAGCGAAATCATTACAGAAGATGTGGGGTTCTTAGTAGAACCACAAAACCCTCAGGCAATCAGCGACGCTGTCAAGAAAATCTTTTCAGACCCTTTCTTTGCAAAAAAACTCGGAGACGCAGGGCATAAACGCGTAATGGAATACTTCTCTATCGGACGACAAATGAAAGAAACACTCGACCTCTATAAGAGCTTACTTTAAACAGCGCAAGAAACAGAACATTTCTTCTCTAAATACCTTTGATGGTATTCCTCAACCCTATAAAATCTGGAGATCATTTAGAACGCATAATAGAATTTGAGTAATTCTTTAACGGCGATGCATGTCTGCCAAAAAACCAAAGAGAACAATCTGCAAACCAATAGTAATCAATAACATACTCAAAACCGTCGAAGGAAGATGACCAACCTTTCCCGTTGCCAAGAATAAGTATACTAATGCGAGACCAAGTATTAAACCTAAAAAAATAAAGCTGGCGCCAAACAATCCAAAGAATCTCAAAGGCTCATAATCACGATAAATCCTAAAAATATTAATCCACGCCTTCACAGCATACTCCAACGGATTCGAAATCAACCGAGACTTTCCATCGCGCTTCGCAAAATACACAGGAACTTCTTTAATCCTAAACTTCTGCCGCGCAGCGCGAATCACCGTCTCCTGCGTGTAGGTGTGGGTTGAAATCACGGGAACAGCAGCAGCGACTTCTTTTGTAAACGCTCTAAACCCTGTCTGACCGTCAGAAATTCTCAAGCCTGTAATCCTCGAAATCACCTGAGAAAACGCCTTGTTTCCCAACCTTTTCACCAAGGGCATGTACTCAATCTTTCCCTTAAAACGAGAACCAAGCACAAGATCAGCCTCACC
>DASRUL010000006.1:0-48609 GCA_035655455.1 Candidatus Nanoarchaeia archaeon
GGGTCTTGAAAGTATTGTCTGTGATCTTCCATCTCCATAACTCCTTCATCAGGAATTGCATAAAATACTCTGTAAACACTATCCATTCCTCCATCACATTTTATCCATCGCTTTGCAAGCATCCATGAGTCTGTTGTCCACATTCTTACTTCTTCATCAAGGTTGGGCTGGTACCTCGTATCAATAATAGCAACGCCATTATTAGTAAGATGGTCCGAAAATCCTCTAAGCGTTTTCCTAAATCCTTCTTCTGTATCAATGTAGTTAATTGCGCCATACATAGTACTTATTCCATGTACCTTTCCATCCAAGGGAAAATTTCTCATATCTCCTTGAATTATTGTTACACCAGGATTTCTTTTTCTGGCAACATCTACCATTTGTTGTCTCAGATCAAAACCCGATACCTCAAATCCTCTGTCTCTTAGAAGTTTTAAATGAATTCCTGTCCCGCAACCTGCATCTATGTATGTTTTTCCTCCAGATGTTTCATTGATGATTTGCGCGATAAATTCGGCTTCCTTAAGATATCTTTCTCTTTGTTTTCCATAATAGTACATTCTATCAATTATACTAGCATGTTCTGTAACCATCTTGTAGTCTCCTACAGGATCGTAGATTTTAGCGTCTCTTAATCTATCTCTGAAGTTTTCATTTCCCATAGATTTTATGTAACGTTCTTATCTTTTAAATCTTTCTAATTTTATCACTCTAAAGTTAACAAAATATTTAGAATATTAACTCCCTTTAACGTTACAATGTAGCCTTCCCGAAAATATTATAAGGCAAGAGTATCCTCTCTCAAAAGAGGACTATGGCAGAACTACTTACACTCTTGGATGTCACTATCCTCGCAGTCAGCACACTTTTTGTCCTGCTCAGCATCTTTAGCATTCTCTCAGGAAAGAATTCTAAAAACTTCAAAACAAGACTGCCTTTCTACACGCTCCTGCTCTTCCTCGTGTTCAAGGCCTTAGACATCCTCAGCCAAGGGAAGAGCTCCTTAAAAGTTTTCGCAAACATCCTCTTCCTCGCAGGAATGATTGGACTCTGGCTTCTCATAAAAAACAACGGTGAATTATGGACAAGAAAAACGTGAAAGACCAGAGGGCGTTTGTGAAGCAACTTACGCTCAGACACAAGCGCGAAAATATTGTTCTTGCAAAACTCAAACATACACTCACTCTTCTCAGCCAAAAACTGACAAGTCCCCTCAGCCCCCAAAGTAAGAAATATCATGTAGAATACCTTCCCTCTTCAGACAGCGAGTTTCCAGAGCCTGAAAAGCAACACTTTCAATCTAGAGGGAGACTTGTCCATCATTCAAAAAAAGAAATGATCGAACAATTGAAGGAAGCACACCGCCTCTAATTGTTACTACTAAAAGATGATTACTACAGAAAACTTTATAAAGACAAACCACTCCACTTTTTCACGAAGGAACATGAATGATTTACCAAAAGAAGCAAAAGAGAAACTCGACGCGATGAAGGAAAAGCTGGATAAGTTCTCTAAAACCGTCACCAAAGAAAACAAAGAAATCATCGGCATCGCACTCTTACCACCAACAAAAATCAACCCAGAAGAAAAACTTCCCGAAGAAGAACTCAAAAAAATAAAGAACGCGATCAATATCATGGTCCTCGTCAACCTCATAGACGTCAAAAACTGGTTTGACGTCAGAGAGGCACTCACAAAGAAGGTTATCAAAAAAGCTACAGAGATTGATCAGAACTTGAATATTCAAGTGATGGACATCTACGACATCAGAGAAAGCTGTTTTGACGGCAAGACAGAAATCCTCGCATTAATCGCAGCCTCAGCACCAATCTACGACCCAAAAGACCTTCTCGGCGCGCTCAAAATCGCAGAAGTGCACAAAAATATGGTCCTGAAGAAGTTCGAAAAATACATCGTCAGCTACGTCGCTGTAGGAAGCCTGTTCAGAGGCGACGCAAAACCCAATGACATCGACGTTGCCGTGGTTGTCGATGACACTGACGTGAAAAAGATGACACGCGCAGAACTTAAAGACAAGCTCGGCGCCATCGTCCGCTCCTTGGGATATGACGCTTCCAAAGCAACAGGCGTAGAAAAAGCCTTCCACATCCAAACCTACATTTTAACAGACTTCTGGGACTCAATCAAAGACGCGCATCCAGTCATTTACACCTTCCTCAGAGACGGCGTACCGATTTATGACAGGGGCGTCTTCATGCCCTGGAAACTCCTCCTCAAAATGGGCCGTATCAAACCAAGCCCAGAAGCCATCGACATGCAAATGGACATCGGAGAAAAACTCATCCAACGCACCAAGGGAAAATTGCTAAGCGTTGTAGGCGAAGACTTATACTACGCAATTCTGAACCCAGCACAAGCGGCCCTCATGCTGTACGGCATCGCACCACCCACCCCAAAAGAAACCATCCAACTTATGGAAGAGATCTTCGTCAAAAAAGAAAAATTACTCGAAAAAAAATACGTCGACATCCTAGACAAAATCAGAGACTACTACAAAGATATCGAACATGGAGACGTGAAAGAAGTCTCAGGCAATGATGTTGACAAGCTGCTCAAAGACGCTGAAGACTACTTGAAAAGAATCAAAAAACTGTTCGACCAAATCCAAGCACGAAGAGACAAAGAAAGCGTCGAAGAAATGCACCAATCCTGCCTCAACGTGACAGAAGAAGTCCTGAAAATCCATAACATTCCCGTGAAGAACAGAACATACATTGAATCACTTTTCAAAAAAGAAATCCTCGCGAAAAAACACCTCCCAGAAAAACTCGGAGATTCCTTGAAGACGATCGTAGAAACCAAAGAAAAATACGGGAAGAAGAAAATTCCAAGCCCAGAACTAGAAAAAATCAGAAAAGAAGCGCGCGCCTACATCAAAACACTTCTTGAATACGTGCAGCGAAAAAGAGGCTACGAATTCGAACGAGCAAAGTTGCGCTTCAAATACGGAGACAAATACGGAGAAGCAATCCTCCTCGACAAAGTCGCGTTCTTAGTGGACGACATTGACGCTGAAGAAAAACAAGTACAGAAAGCCATCTTGAACACAGACGGCAGCCTCGGCACAAAACAAAAAAGCTCGTTGGAAGAAATGGAAAAAGAACTCGCTAGCATAGCACTTCCCACAAAAGTCTTCATCAAAGAAAAAATCTTCGAAGACCTCAGAAGTATCTACGGAAAAGACATTGAGATCTTGATAAATTATTAATTTCAAACACAACATTTATATAAATCCTTCCCTAAAAAATTTCGTGAAAAAAAGACACAAGCAGAAAAAAATCATCCTGTACACCACACCCACCTGCACTTTCTGCCACATGGTCAAACAACTCTTAAAAGAGGAGCATGTCCCTTTTGAAGAAGTTGACGTCTCCACAAACAAGAAAGCACTCGGAGAGATGGTGCGCAAGTCTGGGCAGGTGAGCGTCCCCGTGTTAGACGTGAACGGCACGATTATCGTCGGCTTTGACAGAGAAGCACTCAAGCGCGCCATTAGCAAGGTTTAAATTCTTTCATCGCTCTCCAGAACGCAGGAAACAATGGCTGATTACTCACTCTACAAACCACTAAATAACACCGTCCAAGGATACGCAGCAAACACACAGCACGGACAACACCAGAACGCTATATCCTACACAACCAGCGCGTCCCAACAACCCAGAATAGTCGGCAGCCGCTGCCCAACAGAAGGAAAATGCCGGGTGTGCACGCGCCTATGCATGATGGAATAAGCATGATCACAAAAGAAATGATCATTGGAGAAGTCGTAGAAAAATATCCGGGAGCATCAGGCCTCATGGCGAATTTCGGGTTGCATTGCTTTGGCTGTCACGCGAATCCCTACGAAACAATCGAAGATGGCGTCATAAGCCATGGGTTTTCTGAAACAGAACTCAACACCTTACTCATAGAATTAAACACCCTCGCAGAACAATCCAAGAAGAACACCATCAACCAAGAACACTCCCAAGAAAAAATAGTTTCGTTGACAGAAAACGCAGCTGCAGAAGTGAAGAACATGCTGAAAATGCAGGGAAGAGAAGGATTCGGCTTAACAATAAACGTGAAATCCGGCGGGTGCGCAGGCTTCATGTATGAGATCAACTTCGCGAAGGAACCGTCCGCCAGGGATATTGTCGTTGAAGATCAGGGGTTGAAGCTGTTTGTTGATCCTGAAGCTGTTGAATTTGTGAGGGGTGCTCAAGTTGAGTATGTTGCTGGTTTGATGAATGCTGGTTTTAAGGTTGTGAATCCGAATGAGAAGAAAGCCTGTGGGTGTGGAAGTTCTATTGGGTTTTGATCTTCTTTTGAAAAAGTTCAGAAAGGGTTTATTTCGAAAAGTCGGAGCGCTTCTGGATATTTAGTTTCAATAGGTATAGTAAAATCATTTTTTTCCAAGTCATAGAGTTTTCCTTGGCTGAGAACTCTGTGCCAGAAGGTAGGGTCCATACTTGATGCTATGGCTTCTTCTCTCCAGGAAGAAAATTCTTCAAAGTTTCGTGCAGCACATTCTTCAATTTCCGCTTCATCTTTGATCAAGAAGCGGTAGCCCTCTGCTTTTTTGCGTGCTGCTCTCCTGTCGTCGAGGAGTCCAGTATGCATGGCGTGAATGTCAAAGACATTTGCAACACCATTGATGTCGAGGCAAGCTGTAATGTCGAAGCCATCTTCTTCTGTGTATCTGGTCCATTGTTTGATCTTGTCTTGGGAAACTTTTCCTGCGTGAAGAGGGGCTATTCTTTCGCTTACGATTCGAACGACGGTTTGGTCTTTGGGCAAATGATCTCCGTAACCGAGTCGTCGGAGGATGTCGTAAGCGTTAAATCTTGTTGTTTTAGGATCGCCTGCAGTAAGATCGGGGATGGGTTTTGAGCGTTCTTCAAAGTATATTGATCGTTCGAAAGAAGAGAGTAGGTCTCCTTGGTGGAGGATAAGGAGGTCAATGTCTCTTGGATGGTCTGAAGAGAGTGTTGATCCATAGAGCAGGACGTCTTCTACTTGGCATCTGGACCATGAGCGGGTGAGGATGGCTCTTGCGCTGTCGCGGGCGATATCTAAGAAATTCGCGGTTGGTTCGATCCAGGTTTTGATGAATATCCATGCCGCGAGAACGGGAGTAGCGTAGTTCTGATTGATAAGATAATGGCCTTCCTGTGAATGGAGCTTGGTGATGATGCCTTGTTGGGCGAGTTGTTCAAGGGATCTCTTAACTTGCGTTGTCCTGTATCCTGTTGTTGTTGCAAGCTCCTCAGGAGTAGCTCTCTCTCCAAGGGCTAATCGGTGAAGAATGCTGAGTTTCCGAAGGATAGCTTGATCGTGAAACATAGTTTTTGGTGGCGTTTGATTCTATTTAAAGATATTCTTTTGAAACTACTTTCGAATGAGTTTTTTAGAATGGTTGGAGTTCGTTAAAATTTTTATTCTTCGTATCTTCGCGTAACGTCATTCCAGTTGATGATTTTCATGAAGTTGTCTACCCATTCTGGTCGTTTGTTTTGGTATTTCAGGTAGTAGGCGTGTTCCCAGACGTCGCAGACGAGGAGGGGTTGTAATCCTGGCACCCAGATTTTTTGGTGGTTTTCTACTGCGAAGATGTGGAGTCTTCCTGTGGAGTCTTTTGCGAGGGCGCCCCATCCTGATCCCTCAACTGCGATGGTTGCTGCTTTGAAGTGGGCAACAAATTTGTCCCAGGAGCCGAAGGAATCTTCGATCGCTTGGAGGAGCGTTCCTTCTGCTTTGTTGTTTTCTTTGCCTGGTCTCATGTTTTCCCAGAACATGGTATGGAACCAGTGTCCTGCGCCGTGGAAGGCCATTTCTCGTTCCCAGTGTTTGATAGTTTCAAAGTTGCCTGTTTCTCGGGATTCTTTGAGTTTGGCCATGGCTGTATTAAGTCCTTTGACATAGGCCGCATGGTGTTTGTCGTGATGGATTCTGAGGGTTTGTTCGTCGTAGTAGGGTTCTAGGGCGTTGTAGGGATAGGGGAGTTCCGGCAGGATGAATTCTTCATGGGCCATTAGTTGTGCAGGTGTTTCTCTTTCAGACTATATATAGATTGTGGGTGTAAACTAAAAAACTCTTGAAGAAACATTTATATACTTTATATATTCTATATATCTCTATGAAAAGACCTATTTCGGGAAACGTTTTGGTTGGCGACATCCTCGCTGGAAGAAGAGATTTTCAGAGGATTCAGCTTAGAGGGTTCAATTTTTACGATTCTCCTCGTCTTGTCGATCTTGAGGATTACTTAGCACGTCAGGATTTTGAGCAAAATCCTTTGTTGTTCGCAGAGGCAGAGATGGAACATGTTTATGCAGTTGGGCTCCTCCTTCCCTATAGCAAGTTCCAGGACGCAAAATTGAGGAACGTGGATTTCTGTTTTGCTGACCTGAGGTATGCTGATTTTTGGCATGCGGACTTAAGGGAAGTGGATTTTAGAAGCGCGCTTACCGAGGGGGCGTGTTTTGGTGGGACGAGAGCGTATCGCGTAGTGGGAGTGGAAGAGCTGATAAAAGATCCCCCAAAGGAAGAGTATCATTTTAGAACCGAAGATGTTGAAATAGGCTCACCCGAATATCCCTTTGTTGATCCAAAGAGGGCTAGAGCGTTCTTTTCATAAGGATTTTTTTCTAAAGAGTTCAATGAGAAAATAGGTTGCAATAAGAAGAAATACGTGAACAATTCCTGAAAGAACAGATTTTGAAGTTAAAGCTCCGGCTTGGACGAGTAATGCGCCGAAAAACGCAGAAGAAAAGATTGAAAGCGCGCCATGATAAGGATTCACAAGACCTTTTTTAAAGTAAGAAAGCATAAGCAAAACAACCAAACTTGTCAGACCAATCAAGGAGGCGCGCAACGGATTCACATTTGGATAAAGATAAATATACAACGTGTCCACAAGATACTGCATCACAAGCAATCCCAACACTATAAGCAGCGTTTTTTTAGCCTTCATAAGAAACAAAATACACCTTTCCCGCATTATCATCAGACACAAGCAAGCCATCCCTGAAATTTATCATATCCACTGGCCTTCCCCTCACCACAGCACCGTCAAGCCAGCCTGTCGCGAAATCCCTAAACGACTTTTTTTCCAAATCAACCAAGAAAATCTTGTATCCAGTCGGAGGTTCCCTATTCCACGATCCATGAGACGCGACAAACATCTTCCCACGGTACTCCTCAGGAAATTTGTTTCCAGTGTAGACCGCCAATCCCAACACGCCAGAATGCGCAGGCAAATCAACAAGGCTCGGCTCTGTACTTGCGCAAGGATTCTTTTCTTTTTCAAAACCAGCGTCATGAACTTGCCTTCCATAACAGTACGGCCACCCATAATCCTTTCCCTCCTGAAGAATATTTATCTCATCAGGAGGAAGATCATTTCCAAGCTCGTCCCTCCCATTATCAGTAGCATAAATCGTTCCCTCATGCTCAATAAAACCAACAGCATTCCTCAGCCCAGTCGCAAACGGCTTACAACTCCTTCCCTCAAGATCACACTGCTGAATCGTACCCCGGCGCTTGTCCTCCTCGATACACACATTACACGATGACCCAATTGAAATAAGCAGTTTGTCGTTAACAATCTGAATCGTTCTCGTCCAATGAGAACCCTCTGGAAGGTCCACAACTTTCTCCATCGTTGTAAGATCAGGCTTGTTCCCCTTTTCTTTTATTCTCATCACCCTATCCTCTTCAGCAATATACACCCAATCCTGATAGAAAGCAATCCCATGAGGATTATTCAAGTTCTCAAGAAAAACGCTCATCGTTTCCACTTTCGCATCTTTGTCCTTATCCTCCAAGGCATAAATCTTTCCCTGCTTCGAGACTGTAACAAACACCGTGTCATCCTTCAACGCCAACAAGCGCGCACCATTATTCGGACCAGGCGTCGAAACAAGCGATCCTCCAAGGTTGTCAGCGAACGTCTCAATCTTAAACCCCAGAGGCATCCTCACGAAATCCAACCCGCTTGTGTGAAGCGCAGGCTTCAACGTGAGCTTCTCAGCAACAACCACGAGCACAAACACAAGCACAGCAACAACAAGCACAACCTTTATTATTTTTTTAAAAAGAATCAAAACCATTATCGCAGCCACACCAAGCATTATCCACACAAGCGGGTCCACACCACCCTCTTGATCTACTATTATATAAACATGATGAACTTTTCAAAAACTTTCTACAAAACCTTTAAAAGAGGTATGCTTTTGTTCATCACTTACGGGCCCATGGTCTAGCGGTTATGACGTCTCCTTGACGTGGAGGAGGTCCCCAGAAACTTCAAAAAAAGTTGGGGAATTCGAATCTGGGTGGGCCCATTCTCCTTCAAGGTGTCTTGAATCTCGTGAAGACAGAATACAATCTTGAGAAAACGTCTAAGAAGATTTTAACTTCATTACCTTAAAGCATGCTGAAGCGTTGTCAGAACTGAAGTTAATGTCATCTTGAAGATTTCCTATGGAAAAATTTTCGCGAGACGCACCCCAAGCCTGTCGTCCTCAACGGAATGCCCCCTGTCAAGGACCAAGCCCAACCCGGAGCTCCAGCTACGGATAGCCGCACTTTCATCTCCATTAACATGCCAATGATAAAATTCTCCACTAGCTTTTACACTAGTTGGATAGCCACATTCATTAATATCTTGCCTGTCAAAGCTTCCATCTTTTCCTGGAAGAGATACCCTCTTTTCCTTAGTTCCTACGCAGACTTTCTTCCTGCCTTTTACTAAATCCTCAAGCCATTCCGCTTTTGCGTTAATCATCTCACTGAGGGTCGCTTGAGCTTCCGCATTGCCCTGCTGTACTAGCTCTTTTATGTAAGGAATACATACTCTGTACATTAAACCAACAGTTGGTAGTTTGTATCCTAACGCCTCAACTAGTTTTCTCGCATTTGGATGATTGATGTTAACCACATATTGCCCATCAGCTCCAGTCAAATTTAAACCAGCCCTTGTTCCCGCATCTCTCACACTTCGATCATATTTTAAAACACCTTTAGCAATTTCTATTCTTGAACATGAATCTAAATCCCCATAACCAGATTCTCTTAAGAATTGCCTGTAAGCAGGAGTTGTGACTTGATGAATTATTGCCCTATCAAATACAAAGAAATCCAAGTTTCCCCGCCTGTTTGTATCCTGTTCTTCCCTAGGTCCCACCATTTTGCTCTACTTATGGAAAGAACATAATTTTATAAAACTTTATATTTGTGGATGTCAAGGTTCTATAACTTGCTCAGTAGATTTATATACAAGTTACTACAATTGTATACCTATGGCTGAAAGCGTTTCTGTGAGAATAGGCGAAGATGAACTTTTAGAAATAGAGAAAATTTCAAAATTTGAAAAAAAATCGAAATCAGAGGTGTTGCGATCTGTTTTAGAGAAAGGGCTAAAAGAGGAAAAGTTAGAGATTGCAATAAAACGTTTTAGTAAAAATGAGATAACTATCGCGTCTGCAGCCAAGCTCGCGGGCGTTTGCTTGTCTGCTTTCATGGATGCTCTGTCAGAAAGAAAAATTCGATTTCACTATGGTTTAAAAGAGCTTGAGAAGGATTTTGAGGGTTTGCTTTGATTTCTAATTCGTCACCCTTAATCGCTTTAACAAAAGTCGGTCTCTTAACAGAGGCAAAGAAACTTTATTCTTCTCTTGAAGTTCCAGAGGTAGTTTTTAACGAGAGCATACTTGCAGGTTTAGAGAGTGGAAAACAAGATGCGATCATCTTGAACGCGCTCTACAAAGAAGGGTTCATTAAAAAAATAAAATTGGACAAAAAACACGCTGAGATAAGCAAGAAAATTGAGACAGAATACCACCTAGACCAAGGGGAAGCAGAAGTTCTTGCTCTTGCTCTCCAATTAAACCAAAAAACAATACTTCTAGACGAGGCTCTGGGAAGAAATGTTGCAGAACTGTTTGAGTTGACCCCGAAAGGCTCGTTAAGGGTTATTTTAGAGTGCTACAATCAAAATTTAATCACAGAAGAAAAAGTATATGTGAAAGTAGGGGAGTTAGTAAAAATTCTAAGGATAGATTCTGAGGTTCTCACTCGCCTTTGGGATTTATTTGAGATTGCAAAGAAGAAGAAAACAAATAAAAAATGAATGCATCGTTATCTTTATATACAGTTAAAAGACATTTCTCCATCATGAAAAAAAAGGGGCAGGTCAGCGTCTTTGTCATCATCGGAATCCTTCTCGTCCTGCTCACCGGAACCTACCTCGCCTACAAATACTTCGGCATTGAAGAATCACTCAGAGAACGACGCCAACTCCTTTCCAGAGTTCCAGCACAATTCCAACCAGTCGCCAGCACCCTCAACCAGTGCGTAGCCAAAGTAACAGCAGACGCCCTCACCCTCGTCGGAAGCCAAGGAGGTTACGCAACGCTTCCCCAAGATCCACTTCCCACAACTTTTATCACTCCAATCAAAAGAAACCTCGACATCATCCCAAACTCAGGCTTCCAAACCCCCCTCTGGTTCAGAGAAACAGGAAACGGCCTCCAAGAAACAGCAATTCCAACAAAAAAACAAGTCGAACAAAACCTCGCCCTTGTCATCAATGAAAAATTCTCCTCCTGCGTCGAAAATCTGACAAGCTTCACCAGCCAAGGCTTTCACCTCCTCAACATCGCAGACAAGCCAACATCTGCTGTAAGAATCCTTCCAGAGCGCGTCGAGGCACAGGTTGAATTTCCAGTAACGCTCTCCCTCAACGAGATCCAATACACCCTCGAGGCCCACACCGCAGAAGTGGAAACAACGTTTGGACAATTGTACGACGCGGCTGTAGAAATCTTCGAAACAGAAAACACCGGCTTCTTCCTCGAAAACAAGACACTCGACCTCCTTATCGCAGACGATGCAATCCCTTTCTCAGGATCAGACCTCTCCTGCACCGAACACGTCTGGTCAAAGAGAGGCGTGATTGAACGAGTAAAAAACGCGCTCTTTGAAAACGTCGCGGCCATGACCATCAAAGGATCAAACACTGACAAGGATCCAGACTACCTCACCTTTGACGCGATGAAACGCGACAGAAAAGCCATCACCATCAACCTGATGTACAATCCGGCATGGCCAACCTTCATCGAGATCAGCCCCTCCAAAGGAGACACCTTGACCTCTGACCCAATCACAAAACACACCGGCAATCTCGTCACGAGCATCTTATCTTCGTATTTTTGTTTGAACAATTACCATTTTGTTTACACCATCAAATATCCAGTGCTTATCACCCTCACGGACGAACAAGGATTTAACTTCCAATACGCAACAGAAGTCATCCTCGAAAGAAACCTACCCAGAAAAAACACCATCCTTCCCCTCACCCTTCCTGACACGACCTCACCATTATGTGACTATTCAACAGCACCACTTACTATCACCACGCTCGCTGTCAACAACGAAGGATTCTTAGCGCCTTTAAATAACGTCCAACTCTCCTTCAAATGCTTTCCCACAACCTGCACCCTTGAAGAAACAGGCAAAAACAAAAACACCGTCACCCTCCTTAGCCCACCCTGCGTCAACGGCATTGTCGAAGGCCAAAAAGAAGGCTACTTCAACGGAAAAACAGTCGTCGCAACAAACACCAAAGAGCACCAAGACATTGATCTCGTCCTCGAACCTTTGTACGAAAAAAACGTAGAAGTCTTTGTCATCGAAAAAGGCACAGGGAAAACGCGAGAACCTTACTCTTCAGAACTCGCAACCTTCGAATTCAGACACAAAGACGCACGCTTCACCACCAGCTACTCCACCCAAGAGGAAGGAGCATCCTGTGACAAGGACGAAGACTGCGGCCCGGGACTTGACTGCAAAAGAGATTCATGCATCTTACCCAACTGCGAGAAAGACACTGACTGCTCCTTACATCAAAAGTGCGTCTCCCAACAATGCGCGCCTAAAGACAATATCAAGCTCCTTGTCGGAGATTACTTTGTTACCTCTTCCCTCTCCAGATCAAGCAGCATCCCACTCACGACACAAAAACGCGAAGTAGAAAAATGCGTCGAAACCGGAAGACAAGGGTTACTTGGCCTGTTCCTCACAGAAGAAAAATGCTTCAAAACAGAAATCCCGCCAGTCGAGCTCAAAAACGTCATCGTCGGAGGCGCAACCTTCGAATTCACGTTTGATCGTGAAACGCTCAACAGCGAAGAACCTTTGAAACTCTACATCCTCACTGACGAACTTCCCGCGGACCTCGAAGGATTCGCTGAAATCCAGACAAGCTTAAGCACAAATAAAGACCATCCAATGTTCAGGTACCCGGCATGAGAAAAAAAAGCGTGATCGCACTGTTCTGCATGATGCTGATAGTCACCAGCCCCATGGTTCTCAGCCAACGCTTCTCAACATCCTCAGACTTTAACCTCCAAGAGTCAGAACCAATCGTAGATTTCACCACCTCGCCCTTTGACCGAGCCTCAGCTGTTTACAGCAAAACGTTTGGCACGCCCCAAGACGTCGGAGAAGCACTCATCATCTACGCAGGACAGCCACAACCACCCCTCATCAGAGCCTCACTCGCAGAAGACCAAGAAATACCTGTGTTTATTCCCCTCAAAACCACAGACATTGGTTCAGTGCTTTCAACCCTGACAGGAGATGTTTCAGAACGAGACCCATTCACAGGATTAACAAGCATTCCCCGCATTAGCAACGTCGTTGTCAGACTCAACAAAACAAATCCTTACGTAAAAACAGTCAGATACATCCCGCCAAAAACAGGTTTCACAAAAGACAACCTTGGTTATTTAGTCGTCATTTTAAACAAGCTGAAAAACGAAACCAGCCTGCCAACCTCAGGAAGCATCCAAGCAGGCATCGCCAGCGTCCAACTTCCAGGAGAAGTCTTTTCCAGCCTCAACAACACGCCAGTCATTCCCTTAGAACTCAACGCAGAAATCCTTTTCGACCTCACCTCAGGAACCCTGCTCAGCCTCGGAGAACAAACCCTCACCCTCAAACAAGAATCAGAACAAGCATTCCTGCAAAAACCCTCACGAGAAGAAAACGCGTTTTACAACAAGAGAGCGTATCTCCGCGCGAACGCCATCTCATCAGACAGGGTATCGTTTACCGTGTACAATAAAGAATTACATTCGCTCTCTCTCTTTAATCCACCAAACGAACCAGCAGGCGTACCTGTTTCCTCGCTCACCCTCTCCCGCTCAAGCCCAGAATCACGACCCATCAGACTCAGAATCAGCTCCAACGCGCTCGAAGACACCGTGCGATTTAGGCTCAATGAGATTGTCCTTCCAGAAGACAGGGTTAGCTACCGATTAATCGCAGGCGGAAAAACCTACGAAAGAAAAGCAAACATCCGCAGTCCCTTGTTTCCGCGATCACGCTGGGAAATCCAGAGAATAGCACAGTCAGACCCTGAACCAACCACCCTCAAAGACCTCATCGAAAAAGGAATCATCCTTGACACTACCTCAGAAGAAAAAGCAAAACAAGCAGCATCAGGAGAACTCAAGCTCATCACGCACACCCTTGTCCTCAGAAACACCGCAACAGGAGAAACACGAACACTTCAACGAAATGTCCTGACAGGCCTTGTTTTTTCCTTTGACACAGCACCAGTAGACGACACCACCGCGAGCTTCTTAGAAAAAAAATACTGCCCAGAACCAGATCCAGACAAGGCAGACTTAGGCTGCGCAGCAGTCCACACCTTTAAAAAAATCACCCAAGACTTTCCCCATACAGCAGAAGCAAAAGACAGCCACAAACAACTCTTCGAGATTTACGAGCAGAAGCTCATAGATTACGCCGCGTGCGATAAGACAGGACCAAATCCCAATGATGTCGCCAACCTCAACGAGTGCCAGGCCTTCCTCAGGGACACACAAACACTTGCTTATTACTACGCGAGCAAAATCCAAGCTTCAGACCCAGAGCTCATCCAGCGACTGCAAGCGGGATACGGAGGAGCCGGCGGCTTCGAATATTTGACAGACGAAGGCATCTCAGTCCAACTCAACTACGTAGAGAAAATCACAAACGAAGAAAAAGGCTCCGCCACACTCCGCGTGAACGGCGTCGAACATCAAAACTTGCGGGTAGGCATAAACATTCCAGGAACTGAAGGCACGGCAATCACAGGAGAACCCTTCACCCTTGAAATCAGCGCCATCAGATCAAGCACTGTCCATATCATAAAGAGAGCAAAAACCTCCCAACGCGTTCTCGGCTCGTCACAAACCCTCGTCCTCGGAAAAAATAATGTCCTCCTTCAGGAAAGAAGATCTGCAGACGGACGTGTTGAGCGAGAATCTGTTGACATCGAACTTGTGAACGTCAATACCAACGTCGAGGCATCAGTCAGCATCATCCCAAACGCAGGCCTCGGCCTCGCACGCTCTTCCTTCACTGTCATCATTCCTGTCGAGCCACGACCATTGAAGAATATTGGAGAGAAATTAAAAGACCACATCAACGCCACGAGAAAACTGGTCGCGGACTTAGACAAGGTCATCCAAAAACTCGACAGCGTCGTCAGAACATGGAAGAAGATTTGTTTGGTGACGTTCGCGTTTGTCACAGTCAAAAGCTCCTTCCTCGGAGGAACAACACGGGCACTCGCACGCCGCGGCGTCAGCGAGCTCTATAAAAAAGACTGCAACCAAAAAGCCAGCACAGGGCTCTTCGAGAGCGCTGATGATTGCCTAGCATCCAGAGCAGATGATATCTCCAAAGACGTCGACGCGAACCAGCGCGCGATTGAACATGTCCAACAAGAACTCTCAGGACAAACACCAGCCACGCTTAAAACGTGCGGAGACGTTCCCTTCCAAGAAGTCAAAGCCCTCGGCGCGACTATTGACGACTGCAGAGACTATTTACGGCTAAACGCGCTCAGGAGCGACACCATCTCAGACACTTTCGCCAAAGGCGTTGATCAACAATTATCAGCACTCAAATTCGAAGGAAAGAAACAACAGTACGAAGCAGCAGAACAATGGCTCAAGGGTTATCCAGACTTCACGAGAAAGTTTGGCGAGGATGAAGACGCAAGGCTTGAAGCGCTAAGATTTTACACAAACTCGGCAGAAGCACAAAAAGAAAGCGCAACCTCACAAAAAAATGTTCTCCCTCTCTCACATCTCCTTCCCACAGAAGACAACAAAGCAACAGCCCTATTACCTCAAACAGGAACGAATGATCTTGGACCAACAACCCTTGTCAAAGTCACCAGGCTGCAACGCGCAGTCTACGAATCAGGAGCAGAAGGTGTTGTGAGCAGCATACAAAAGGCTTACTGCAAAGACTTACATGATCCTCAATGCATCCAAGGCCAGCTCGATCTTTGGAACAGCATTTCAGACGAACCCTTATACGCGCGCCAAGAATTTGTGAATCCTGCTACCCTTATAAAAAATTTGGGAACTGCACACCCTTACCTTTCAAGCTATACCTTGCTCACGACAAAAAATAAAGCGCTCGCCATCTCCAGCACAACACCACCAGCAGACTTCAACCTCTACTCCAGCCAAGTCGTTGACGTCAACAACCAACTACGAAGCCTAGACTACGCCTACTCACAGGGAGCAGAGGCAGGCGGAGACCTTCTCGCACAATACGACCCAGAATCAGGCCAAGCCTTCTGCTACCCCACAGGAAGAGACGGAGAATACGTTCTTGTCTTAGAACGCTTCCAAGGCACAGGAAAAGTAAAAATCTTCAGGGCAATGAACGTCGGCCTTAACGGCGTCATCGAATGCGGCTCAGGAGACGATGTCATCGTTCTTGACGAATCAGCACTCAGCCTGCCAGCAAACCAGAGAAAAAGACTTGATTATTTATCCATTGTTGACCGCGCGCCACGCTGCCAAAAAGAAGGAACAAGAGTAGGAAGCGTCACAAAGAAAAACGGAAAAACAGTAGGCGTACGCTGCAGCACCAAACAAGCAAAACTCAACCTCCAACTCAACAGCCCAAAATGCATCGACGTCATGGAACCAGAAGACTGCACCATCCTGTTCAACGCGTGCGATCCAGTCATGTGCCCAGCAACACGCTGCAACCTCGGAGGCAAGTACCAAGTAGACGACGTCATCCAATCAGGCATTGTCGGCTCAGTCTTTCTCTGCGCACCAAACGTGAAACAAGGCGTTGTTGTTCCTTTCTGTTTAACAGGAATACTCGCAGGACTCAAACACATCAAGAGCATCCTCCAATCCTATGCAGATTGTTTAGAGGCGAACCTGAAAGACGGAAAGAACGTCGGCTTCTGCGATTATATCAGAAGCGTCGGCGTCTGCGAATTAATCTGGAGAGAAACCATTAACCTCTTCAACATCAAAGGCGGCGTCATTGATTATTTATCAGAAAAGGCCTTTGGCGAGCCAGAAGGAGGCGCAGAATACTTGACCTTCCAGCAATCCCTCCAAAACGTCGGAGACTCGTTCAACTACTTTACCACAGAATACTCCAACACGTACGTGGCGGCATTAAAAGGGTCATCCACAGAAGAAATAGGATCCCAAGTATGCAGGCTTGGCGTTTACGGAAGACTGCCAACTGTTGGGGATGTGCTTGACAAACTCTCAGAACCTGAAGATCCCCCACAATTCTTCGCGCTTCTCGACGAGGCGCCCTATGTCCAAGACATCGGAGAAGCACCCCTTGTTCCACGCGTCCCCTCAAGCGCACAGGCCTTATCCAATTATAAAATATTTTATCACATCTACGCGGGAACAGGATTCGCAGCACAACAAGCAGTCTTCACAGACCCAGTCAATCAGGCAACAGGGCGACCAAACAAAGCAGTCACCTACTCTGTGTACTTGATCAATAAAGAATTAGGCTTACCTCCCTTGTATATGACCTCAGAAGAAGAACTCGGCCAAGTTTCCGCAACCATTCCCAGAGGGCAGTATGTGCAAAAATCAGTCCAGCGCGTTAGCCAAACAGGATACAACGAGGTATGCATCAATTTAAATGGAAAGCCCTCTTGCGGATTTGGAAAAGTCTCATCAGCATTCTCCCTGAACTATATCAATGATAAACTTGTCGAAGCAGAGGCAGGCAAGAAGGTTAAGAGCGCAGAAGAATGCCTTCCAGACCCGCCAACAACAGGAGCAGCGCTCGGCAGCTTCGTCACCCCAGAACGTTACGGCCTCGTGAACACTGGAGTGGTACGCGTCTGCAACCCAACACCACCAACAGCAGACACGACGCGATGGGCAGCAGCCGGAGAATGCGGCAAAGACAAGAACGGGGTTGATCGCGGCATATGCTGGCTTGACAGAAACTCGTTAAATATTAAAAACCTCGAAACAAGAAGCGACGTGCTCGGAGCATTAAAACAACGCGACATTCTCAAAAAACAAGGACTTGAAGGAGACATCCTCACAGCAGAGCAAAGCAACCAACTCCTCGAACAATTACGAGAACGCCGCGACCATGTCCTTGAAAAACTCCGGCTAGAAGTACAACGCTTGTTAGAGGAGGAAGCATGAAACTCTTTTCTTCTCTCAGCATTTTCCTTCTTATGGTCTTTTTAGGAAGCGTCCTTGCCACAGCACAAGTAACTTCTGAAGACGTCAAAGAACGCCTGATCGGAGCAGCATTCTTTTTAGAAGATGGAGGAGAACCTTATTTTTATTGTCCAAGAGTCAAAGAAGGATCCTGCCTGAAACTAAGCCCAATAGGCTGGCTTGACAATTCAGGAAATATTGTTAATGATGAAGACGCTCTTAAAAGTTTAAATGATCTTCTCGCAAAACAAACTGAAGAGACACGCAAGACCTTCATAGAAAAAGCGTTTATTGGTGATACATTCACCTGGACAAGCCCTGCTGGAAAGAGGATTGATTACATATACTGTCCTGAAGTAAAAGAACAAGCATGCTCAAGGGCAAGCCGCACAGGATGGTTGATCAAAGAAACCGGAAATGAGGCTTTAGCGACCAAAGGAGGAGAAGCTGTCTTAAACCATTTGAACGAGCAACTCAAAACAAAAGTCGATGAAGCTTTTTCATCAACAATCGAAGACGAATCATCAGAAGAGCAAGTGGTTTTTAGAACAGGTGACTGCACATCTCGTGAACGAAAATTTTCAAAAAACAAGTGTTTGGAACGCGAAGAGAACGCAGCAAGCCTCATCAGAGAATTTCTAGGATTAAATTACGAGACAGTTCGAACCTACTCTCTTGAAGACAAAGCAGTCATTCAGGCTTTATACGATCGCGCAGTCGGATTCAAAAGAATCGCAGAATTAAAACGGCAGTATGAAGGCGCTGTCGAGGTGAAGCCCGCGGAGAAGAAGCTGTTGGTTCCTGTAGGGGGTAATTTTGAGGCGGTGTTGGATCATGAACAGTCCGCATTAACAGTGAGTTATACGGATCCTGAAAATAGTGATCCTGATCTGAAGTTCAGGTTGTCGTTGAATGGACAGCCTCTTCCAGCAGTTTTTACAAAAGACGGAGAAATCGCTCGCGCGCAGATTAGTTTCGAGGATGTTGAGAAGAAGGTTGGTTTTTTTGGTATTTTCAAGCGTTTGCCTGCCTTGGTGCTTTCAGTTCAGCATAAGGGAATAATTAAGGAGTTTCATCCTAATCTTGTGAGAAGGGTGACTGGCGAAGTTAGTGAAAATGCGGAAGTTATTTTTACATATAATGACAAGGATCGTCTCGGGATTAGCGTAAGTGGCGTTTTGGCTGGAGAACAGGCGTTGTCTTTCAGAGATAAGGTGTTTGTGTTGACGCCGAACTCTTTGAAAGGAGAACCTTCTGGAAACGCTGCGTTTGATGTGAAGGATTTCCCCGCCTTGTTTGAAGCTGTGAAATCAGATGATAGCATTTTAGGCGAGGTTGAATTTGTGGTTAATAATCAGCAGAGAAAGCAGGCATATGCTCCCACGGAAATATATTATATGTATACGCGGAAGGTTGTTGAGAGGGAAGCTGTTTCTGCTGAGACTCCAGAGGTTGTTTCTCCTGCTGAGGCGTGTGGAAAATGTGGAGACGGTATTCTTTTAGTTTGTACAAAAACGGCGTGTGAAACTGAAACGCTGGAGAAGTATGGAGCGCGTTGTAAATTCTTGCCAAATATTCTAACGTTTAATCAGTTAGGAAATTGCATGCCACTCGCGCAGGAACTAACCTTGAGCCCTTCAGAGATTATCCCTCAAGTGGAGAAGTTTTGTACGCCGAGCCAAACTAAAGTAATTAAGGAAGAACTGGATTTCGAAGCGAAGAGCCGTCGCGTGTTAGGTTTCAGAAAATTCGTGGAGAGCGCGACTGATGACGGGATGGAGCGAATGCTCTTGTACGCGATCATGAGTGTTGAGTCTGGAGGGGATCCTAATGCGCAGCATGAGAATGAGGGTGGCTCTGTTGATGTCGGGCTGATGCAATTCAATGATGGCACTGCGCCGCGCGTGTTTATTCCTTATGAAGACCAGTTTGGAAACAGCTGTGGGAATACTAATACGAAGGAGACTAATGTTTGCTATGTGTGCGATAAAAAGGGTTGTGGGAGCGGTGACGCAAGGAGGGTTCCTGAGATCGCGATTAAGGGCGCGAAAAAGTTATTGGATTTAAATAGAAATGCTATTCGCCGTGAATTTGAGAAGTCTGTTGGGAATGGGGAAACGCCGGCCCAGTTAAGTGGAGAAACGTTAGAGAAGCTCACGATTTTGTCTTATAATCGCGGTCCTGGCAGGATTATGGGCGCGGTAAAAGAGCTTGCTGCACAGAAAGGAGATAAAGGCGGTGAAATTACGTTTGAGGAAGTTGTCGAGCGTGCCAAATTTGGCAAGGGCGCGCTTTGTTATGTTTCGCGCGTGTTATTTTACGCTGGCGCCTACGCTGGAGAGTTCGGAATTGGTGGTACAGAATCGACACCGCCGCAAGCTGTAGCTCCCGCGCGAGTGACGGACGATCTTACGCCTGAAAGGCCAAAAGAGATTTCAAAAGGCGCTCCGGTTGATGCTGAGCATGTATACTACTTCACTGTTGACGGCAGATTCCGTTTTCCTAATGAGAATCCTGTTCCTCAGAATACGTTGCCCGTGAAAGGGGCAACGTACGCTGTTGGTCAGAGTGAAGGGATTTTTGTTGAGCAGACGACGGAAGAGCAGATAACGTTTGCATTCTTTAGGACGAATGCGCTGGGCGTTGTTACGCAAGTGGATTATCCGATTGTTTTGAATAGTCAGCAAGAAGAGGCATTCCTTGTTAAAGGAAAGTTTAGGGTTTTCTGGCAAGGAGGTAAGAACCTTGGGGTGTTGTATCGGCCTGTAGTGCAGGAACCTGGCGAGGACGCGGAGAGCGCGCGAGTGAATCCCGGAGAGGTATACTTGTTTTCTGAGATAAGTCCGACGCTTTTGAATCCAATTTTTAAATTAACAGATAAAGAAGAGCCTGTACGCGGGAAAGAGTACATCTCCCCGCAGAAAGGATCGGCTGGCGGGCGTGCTGTGAAAGGAGTTTATATCCTTGATGTTAATACCCATGACGGGATTACCTTTTTCTATTTCAGCACAAATAACAAAGGTGTTGTTGGGGGAATGACGCGGGCGACGGTGACCGAGACGAAGACTGAGGAGGTTCCTCAGGGCACATATAGGTTTTATTTTGCTCCTCCAGATGTGTTGCGGGTTGAAAAATTATGAAAAAAGCAAGCGCTTTGTTTAATAAGAATTTTTTGAAGGTGTTCTTTTTTGATCTTCTCCTCACCATCCTCTTACTCTCCCTGCTGCTCTTTGTCAGAACACAATCAAAAACCTACTTTGAAGATATCCAAGCATTCTCAGGAGAAATCGCAGAAATAGAACAAATCCTCAGCAAGGAAGACGCCTCAGCAGAAGAAGTCGCACGCGCCCAAGAAACAATCTCAACACTAGACAGCATCACCACAAAGTCTTTGCTCTTAAACAGCGTCCTCTTTCCCTTGGCTGTCATCATTCTCTGGATGACCATTGGCTGGCTGTCATGGAGAGGTTTCACCAACGTTTCCTGGAAGAGGTTTGCGTTATCCTCTCTGCTTCCTCTCACGCTCTTCTTTTTCCTGATTCTGTATAGTCTCGATATACTCTCCTTGATCCTGTTCAAAGATACCCAATCGTCCTGGATTATTTTTTCTTTCCTCCTCGTCCTCTTTTTAACAGCAGTGTATTTCTTCCTCATCATCATAGGAAAACCAACACTCACCCTCAAAGAACTATTCTTTTTTGGCATTCACACTTTTAAGAAAATATGGCTGAGACTTTTCCTTCTCACCCTCTTAGGAATTATTTACCTTACTCTGATCTCGCTCGTGTTCGTTTTCACTTATGTGAACATGTCCATCCTCCTTCCAGCACTCTTCCTTCTCGCTGTCCTTCTACTTCTTGCATTCCAAAAACAAGCCTTTGTTAAAGCACTAGAATCTTAAACCAACAAAATCCAGATTCTTCAGAATAAGATCATGAAATGCGGGGAACAGGATTTGAACCTGTGAAGGCACTAAGCCACCAGGTTTCTTCAAACAACCACCTAAGCTAAGCCTTTTAGTTCTTTCTCTAAAGAATCTAAAATCTGGCCCGTTTGTCCACTTCGGTATCCCCGCATTCCAAAGTAAAGATATTCTCTCTTTATATGAGTTTTGAAGTTTTACGAAAAAGAAAGAGAAAACTATATTAATAAGTTATACGTGTATAATTAAAATGATTGAAGTAGAATCACAACTCAAAGAATGGGGTAATTCCTTCGGCGTCCTCGTTCCAAAAGGCGTGACATTAAAAGAAGGTCTAAAAGAAGGAGACAAAGTTTTATTATTCCTCACCAAAAAAACAGACGCCCTCAAAAAGACATTTGGAACTGCAAAATTCAGAAAGACTACAGAGGAAATTCTCAAACAAGGGGATAAAGACTCTTGGGATGAATGAACAACTATTCTTTTTTGACACCTATGCTTTTTTTGAAATTATCAGAGGCAATCCCCTTTACGAAAAATACAAGAACGTTCCAGCAATAACATCTATCTTCAACCTTGCAGAACTAAATTACAACCTTAAAAAAGAACTAAAAGAAGAACAAGCTGACTACTATACTAATGAGTACGCTCCTTTTCTTGTAGAGGTGGATCTTGAAACACTAAAAAAGGCTATGTCTTTCAAGAAGAAATATAAATCCTTTTCCATTCCAGATGCAATAGGATACCACTTAGCATTAAAAATGAACGCAATGTTTCTTACAGGCGATGAAGGATTTCGCCACCTTCCTAATGTAGAATTTGTTAAAAAATAATTTCTTCAATTACTTCAAAAAAAACTAAAATCATTCTGAATATTCAATCTTATCAACATCTTCTAAAATCTTCTCAATCCATTCGTCAGCCTTCTCTCTCTTGCCCTGAATCTCAGCCTTCAACGCCTTCTCAGCCTTTGTGTAATCCATCTCCACCTCAGACAACAACTCCATCGCAAACTCCAAGGATTTTCTGCGCAATACCTTATTCTCAATATTCAAGATGTGACTAAGAATCGCTTTCAACTCCAACAACAACGGTTTAATCATTTTTAGCTCGCTTTGTCTTCCCCCTCCACTTTGTCTGCCAACCATACCTTCTCAACTTCGCACTCTTCCCAAAGCCACAACTACTGCACATCTTGTTCCTGACATGAAAAGAACGCTTGCCACACCTCCGACAACGAATAACAAACTTACTCTTCTTCCCCTTCGGACCCATCGCGGGCGTTCCCTTGGTCATGGCCTCACGCTAAAGAAATAAACACAATCGTGTCTCCCCGAATAAACACTGTTCCCAACTTCCTCGAAATCTCACTGTTCGTTTTCTCCTCACAATGCTCAAGAACGGTGTTCACGTGAATGTCAAACGATCTTAACTTTCCAACAAGCTGCTTCCCATTCTTCAATTCAACAATCGCATTCTTCCCTCTCGCCTCGTTCAACGTGTCCAAAGGCCGAGACTCCATCGAAGACCGTGTTTCCATCATGATACGAAGGTGCCCTCAAGCCATTTATTTAAGGCTTTCGCTTGCCTTAACACAAAAACGTTTTTGAACAAAAGTTATTTAAACAAAAGGCGCTTGCAGCAACACATGGTCGTCTCACAAGCACGCTCGAGAAGAAAACTCACAGGCGGAAGATATGTTGCAGCAAACAAGAAAAAATCCTATAGCTTAGGCAACCTTCCAACGTTCACAAAAATCGGAGAGCCTTCCCACAAAGAACGACGCACAAGAGGAGGATACCCCAAACTTGTCTCACTCAGCGTGAACAAAGCCAATGTTTTTGATAAAAAATCAGGGAAAGCAAAGCTCGTTGAGATCAAGACTGTTGTCGAAAACCCAGCAAACAGGAATTTCGTCCGAAGAAACATCCTTACCAAGGGCGCAATCGTAGAAACAGAACTCGGAAAGGCAAAAATTACTTCTCGTCCCGGTCAACAGGGTTTTCTGAACGCTGTTCTTCTGTAGAATCTTTCTTTCCTAGCTTTTTCACAGGCTTGTCTTCCCGCTTCATCTCAGGCTTTTTCTGCTTCGGCCCGAGAACCACGATGATGATCAAGAGGACAATAATCACAGCAAGAAAATATTTTAGGTAAGGATCTTTCTCTCTTACAGAAGAAGGATCACTACCAAGATTATTTCCCTTCACTTCTGGAAGTTCTTCAGGATTATTAATCTTATCTTCGCCCTTCCTTTCTTTATCACCAACATCTCTTTTTTTATTGAACTTGTTCACGACAGGAACCGTGAACTTCAGCACAATATTACGCTCCTCAGCGCTTTCGCCAGGATGGAAGATTATATTCTCCACAAAAATAACAGGAATCTCATCCTGGATTTGAACCTGGGTTGGCCTTCCTCCCAATCCTAGTAGAAGTTCTTCAGTCCTTGTTTTATCCTTAAACACGAGCGTCGCAGACCCATCCCTTTCAATAGATTTAAGCAAAAAATCATTCTTACTCTCACCAACCTCAACCGTGATCGCGCTTCCCTCTCGCGTCCTAATGTTCACATAACTGTACTGCTCAAGATTTAGACTAATATTCTCCTTGAAATCAAGCACAAGATTATGCTCATCAACGGTATTAAAGGCAAAAACACTCAGCGCCACAAAGAAAAAACTAAGCACAATCGCAACGAAAGATTTACGCATAACCACTGGATTTCCGGCTTGCTTATAAGGATTTCCAGCCTCGAACATCACCGTTTAAAACCATAAAATAAGCCTGTTTTAGCCAAAAACACCCCTTCCCAAGACTGCCCACAAATTTCGGAAGGTTTATATATAACTTCCTTCTTTACTATATAAAGGTTTTTATGAAGTTATTAGGGGGTGGTGAACTTCATAGAGACGCTCGAGGGGACATGTCAGCGGAATACATCAAGAAGTGCCCAGAATGTGGAGGCTCGAATCTCCTTATCCAGAAGGACCGCGGAGAAGCAACATGCAATGACTGCGGTCTTGTCATCGAAGAAAAAATGATTGACTTCGGCCAAGAATGGCGCGAATTCAGCGAAGACCAAACTTCAAAAAAGCGCAGAACAGGCTCACCTCTCAGCTACACAAAATATGACAGAGGTTTAGGAACAGACATCGGCCAAAAAGGAGACATCTACCAGCTCAGCGCAAAAGGAAAAAACAAATTCTTCAGATTAAGAAAATGGCAACACAGAATCTCAACAGCAATCGAAAGAAACTTAAAACTCGCCCTCGCTGAACTCAAAAGGGTTTCCTCCTATTTGAAATTACCAAAATCCGTAGAAGAAGAAGCCTCAAGAATTTATACTATGGCAGTCCAACGAGGACTCGTGCGCGGAAGATCTATGGAATCAGTCGTCGCAGGATCACTCTACGCATCATGTAGACGCCACGAAGTCCCAAGAACACTCGACGAGCTCTCAGAAGCCTCAGGCATTGACAAGAAAGAAGTCGGAAGAACCTACCGTTTTATTACTAGAGAATTGGGCATTAGAATTTTACCGAGCAACCCTATTGACTACTTACCAAGATTCGTGTCAGCGCTCAAACTCACCGCAGAAACCCAATCCAAAGCCATTGAAATCTTAAACAAAGCGCGAGAAGCAGAATTAACTTCAGGGCGCGGGCCTACAGGAATCGCTGCCGCATCTTTGTATGTTGCTGCGTTAATGAACAACGAGAAGAGAACCCAACGAGAAGTAGCAGACGTCGCAGGCGTCACAGAAGTCACCATCAGAAACAGGTACAAAGAATTACTGAAAGAACTAGACTTAAAAGACAAAATAAAAAAGAAAATGAAAGAATTAGGCATCCAAGAGGACATTGAACTGGAATGAAAGAAAAACCAAGAATGATTGAAGAAGAAATTTCCTCTCTTGAGCGAGCGGTTGAAAAAGATATGGATAATACCTTGATTTCAAAAGATACAACTCCCAGTATTCCCTTTCTTCCTTTAAATTAAACCTCTTTTAAGTAAAATAATAGGCCCTTCTTTCTTGTAGATTCCAAAATTTATTTTTCCACACCTTCAAATCCTCTTTTTCCGAAAAAACCATCCAAATCTTTATAAAAAGACGTTTTTTCCTCCCCTTATGGACCTCGTCGCCTGCCTTAGCACTGGAAAAGGAACATGGGGACATGTCAGCAGAATGATCGCAGAGCACGAGTGGGATTCCATCTTCCTGGTTTGCAACGAATTTGGAAAAGAAAATTTCCATCCAGAAAAGAAAGCAAACTTCGTCATCGTCGACAGCCGCAGAGGAACAGAAGAATTACGCAACGACATCAAAGGCCAATTACAAAACCACCTAAAGGGCACAGAGGTTGCAGTCAATCTCATCTCAGGAATAGGCAAAGAACACATGGCAATCCTCTCGGCACTCTTACAACTTGGTTTTGGCATTCGCTTTCTTGCATTGACTAAGGATGGAGTGAAAGAAATCTAATAAATTATAAAAAATCGTGCTTCATTTCTTTTTCTCAACAAAACTCCAGATTACATAAACAACAACGAGAACTATCAAAAAAGTTGTGGATCCACTTGTTAATTTAAGAAATCTCATACCTTCCGCTGAACAACCAGAGCAACCAGCTAAAATGTAAGTTAGAATACCCAACACAAAAGCGATGACAAAACTTATTATCATTTTAACAAGTGTAGGTTTAAAGTTCATACACCTTCTCTCTATAAGGTTCTTTATTAAGTTTTCTGCAAACTCCGCCATCAGCTTCCCCCAAACATCAGTATCCCTCAACTCAAAAAACCCATAGCTTGTCCACCACAGAAATCATTAAAAACTTCTCACTCCTGAAAAAATTTAAAATGTCCGAACATTTCGACACCAGACTCAAATCAAACGAAACCTTATTCACAAACGAGACAGCATTAGATTACGAGTACTTACCGCCAATCATCAAGTACAGAGAAAACCAACAACACCATATCGCAACCTGCATCCAACCTCTGCTCCAAAAAAAAACGGGAAGAAACCTCGTCATCTTAGGGGCACCGGGCATTGGAAAAACGGCGGCAATCAGGGCAATACTCCGCGAACTAGAAAACGAAACACAAGATGTTTCCTGCATCTACCTCAACTGCTGGAAGAAAGACTCCTCCTTCAAGCTCGTGTGCGACATCTGCGAGCAACTTGGTTACGCCTGGACACACAACAAACGCCTCGACCAGCTCACAAAAATCGTAGCACAACTCATCAACAAAAAAGCAGCAGTTTTGGTCTTTGACGAGATTGACAAGCTTGAGGACAACGGCCTTTTATACTCCCTCCTCGAAGACGTTTACCGCAAAACAATCATTCTCATCACCAACGACCAAGCGTTCCTCGCAAACCTCGACCAGCGGGTCAGATCACGCCTCACTCCAGAGATACTTGAGTTCAAGCCTTACAAACTCGAAGAAGTTCATGGCATCCTCAACCAACGCATCGAATACGCACTTGCAAAAAATATTTTAAGCGAAGAGCTTTTGACTATCATCTCCAAAACAACCCACGAAGCGGCAGACATCCGCACAGGGCTGTACCTTTTACGAGAAACAACACTTAACGCGGAGGCCTCGGGATCAAAAAAAATCATCCAACACCACATCGACCTCGCACTCACAAAACTCAGAGACTTCAAGGCAAAAGCTGTCGCGATGCTTGACGAAGAAGAAAGAACGATCCTCACCCTCCTCAGCGAAAACTCTGGAGCCTTAACCAAAGACGTCTTTGTCCTCTACCAACACCAAGGCGGCAAACGCAGCTACAGAACCTTCCAAAGAAAAATCAAAGACCTCATTGAAGGAAAATACATCACCTTCCAAGAGATTTACCATGGAGAAAAAGGCAGGATGCGCAAGCTCGACTACTTCTCAGATGATTAAAAGATTTGCTCGCGACATCAACGACAACCGCGCGTAACGCTTTTTAAGCAAGACAGCCAAGATATCCTAAACACTTGTGGAGGTGGCGATGATGAAAGCAGACTTAGAACTGGAAACCATATCAAGACTGTTCAGCAGGCAGATCAGCTCCCTGCCTGTAGACAGAAAGATAAAAATACAGGGGGTGAGGGTCTTATGAGAAAGTCAAGACTAAGAAAAGAAATCAACCGCCTGCTTGAAGACGACGAGATCAGCTCAGCAGAGGCAGGGTTCATGCTCGGTTACTTCGACGACGAGGCATAGAAAGACTTTTCAATACCCTTTCTTTTTTTTCTTTATGAAAATCCTCGCATTCACAGACATCCACGCAGACCCAGAAGCGTTTGCAACCCTCAAAAGAAAAATCAAGAATGACCATCCTGAGATCGTCGCCTGCTGCGGCGACATCAGCAACTTCGGCATGGACTTAGAGTTTGCTGTAAAACAAATCCTCTCCTTCAAAAAGAAAACCCTCCTCATTCCAGGAAACCATGAAACAGCAGAAGAAGTCAGGCATATCAGCCAAAGGCACAAAGAAATCATCAACCTTCACGACAGCTTCTTTGAAATCGACAACGTTGTTTTTTATGGATATGGCGGCGGAGGATTTTCACTCCATGATCCCAAATTCGAGAAAAAAATCCAACAACTCCTCAAGAAGATCCCTCAAGGAAAGAAACTTGTCTTTCTCACTCACGCACCAATTTACAACACCAAGCTTGACAAACTCTCCCGCGGACACTTCGGAAACAAGAGCACAAGAACCTTCATTGAACTTGCAAAACCAACTCTTGCCCTCTGCGGCCACTTTCACGAGAATGAAAAGAAAAAAGATGTTCTTGGAAATTCACACATTCTTAACCCGGGATGCGATGGAATGATTATAGAAATATAAAAAAAAGAGAAGAATTTATCTTCTCTTCTTCTTTGCTGCTTTTCTTTTTTTTGCCATTTTTCACCTCTCTTTTCCAGAGATTTATTTATCATGAAAAAGGTACACCTTTACTCGGCCCACCTTTTCATATGATTTCAGGGAATCACGTGTTTAAATAGTTTGCGATTTTTTATTTTTTAAGAAAAATTTTTTTAAAATTTGAAAAAATAATTTTTTCAGCCTCCTCACGCTCAATTTTTTTAATCTCGCTAATTTTTTTCACCGCCTCAACGATGTGCGCTGGCTCACTTCTGCCATCCTTCACGTAACTCAAGAACGGACCATCGGTCTCAGTCAAGATATTGCTCAACGAAACCATCTCAACAACAAGCTGAAAATGCTGCAACCTCGTCACAATCGTCGGTATTGAGAAAAAACAACCAAGATCCTCAGCCCTCTTCACAATCTTAAGGCTCGGCATGAAACTGTGCAACACCACATTTTTCAATCTTGAGCTCTCAATCATATCAAGAACATCACACTCAGCCTTCCTTGAATGCACAACAAGCGGTTTTCTCATCTTCTCCGCAAGCTCAATCACCTTCTGAAAGACTTTTTGTTGCTCTTTCTCCTTTCCCTTCACAGCATGATAATCCAAGCCACATTCCCCGACAGCAACAATCTTCTCCTTATTCTTCTCAATAAAGCAAAGCTCCTCCTCAACATCAATCGGCTCAATCTCACGCTCAAGGTCAGCCTCAGCAACGACAGCATCAACAGGATACATCCCAAGACTCACCTTGACAATGTCCTTGTACTTTCTCGCAAGATCCAACACAGCAAGATTCGTGCCGTGGTTCACCCCAGAATTAACAATCGTGTGCACACCAGCATCCCGCGCCCGGGTAAGAACCAGATCAATATCCTCCTTGTAACGCTTATGATACAAGTGGCAATGAGCATCCGCAATCATACCTCACTGGAAAAACTCTTTCTTTATAAAATATGCTAGAACAACACCGCAACCAACACCACTAAAGGACCAAAAATGAATTGCAACAATTTCACAAGATACGGCAAGAGATTAATGAAGATCAACATCAAGCAAAGAAGCGTCGCACCCATCCACAAGCGCCGCGCCTTTCTCTCATTATTTTTTGTCAACCACAACGCCGCAATCATAAACATCCTTCCCCCATCAATCGGACCAAGAGGCAAGAGATTAAAGAGGCCCACCCCCAAACTAATCGTAAACAACCAGAAGGCAAGCTTCAACAACCAGCTGAACGCAGGATACACTGGCTTGAACCAAGCATGCTCTTTTTTAACACCAACACCCACCGGACTGATACTCACCCCTAACATTGCTCTTTTAGGATCATCCTGGCTCGCACCAAGAACAACCCCGACCTCGGACACGTTTGTTTTTACAAGAACAATATCACCGGGCTTGTACTTTCCAAGCGCCTCAGAAAACTCCCGAGGATTGTTTACTTGCCGCTCATCAATGCCAAGAATCCTCACCCCAGGGCGCAGCATCGTCTCATTGATGGGAAGAGTCTCATCAATACTCACAATCTGCACACCCTCAGCAGCAATCAACACATTTCCCACAGGATTAAACACAAACACGATCACAACAAAGACCAACAACGCAAGAACAAAATTCGCGAACGGACCAGCAGAAATAATCGTCAACTGCTTGTACTTCTTAAGCTTCTTCAACTCATCCTCATCAGGCTCAACAAACGCAGCAAGAATCGGACCAAGAAACGCAAACCCAGAAGATTTAATTTTAATCTTCTGAAGCTTCGCATAGACGCCGTGCATAAACTCATGAACAACAGCAATTATTAAGATCCCAATAATCCAATGCCAAAAAGAAAGCGCTGGAACGCCAGGAATAGATACACCAGGAAGAATCGGCGCCAACACAGGCTGCGCAGTCGGCGTCCTCACAAGGTTAAACGTCCCCTGAAATAAAATAAAGAAGATAAAGCCCATCCCAAGAAAACCGGTCACCACGCTCACAAAACCAAGAACATGAAGCACTCTTGGAAAAGACCTCGCGATCCTCTCCATCAACCGAATCCCAAGCTGCGTCTTGTACATCACAAAGAACTTGTTCTGAACCTCAAACCTGCTCCTGTACTTCCTAAATAAAAGGTAAAGAACTAGATAGAACGCGAGTGCAAGGACAAGATCATAGTTCATCATCTTTTACGTTTTCGTCTTCTTAATAGGCCTGAGCGCAAAACTCCCACACTTCTTACAACGCACCTTCCCCTTCAACACCTTCGCAGGATCAGCCCTCCGCTTCGTCTTACACTTCCTACAAACATACACCCCTCCAAAAATCCGCTTCGTCGCCTCAGGAAACCGCACCATTTACTTCCCCTTCAGAATCTTTTGATCCATCACAATCCAATAACTCACATGAGCCCCCTCTTCAACAGACCCTTTCAACTCTTCTGAAACCACAAGATCAAACGTCTCATATGTTTCAGCATCCATCACATTCGCAACATTCTCATGCACAGACAACACCTGAGCGCTCTTCTTCTCAATAATAGGGACCTCCATATTATCGCCGCTTGGATGAAGCTCAATTCTCTTCTGGCTGTCAATAATTCCCACAGCCTCAATCCTACACTTCGAAGAGCCATGCTTCCCAGTCTTACTAATCTGAATATTTTTCACAACACACGGCGCGCCATTCATCAACACATAACTTCCCACCTTCAAGTTTCCAGCCTGCGTCTGCCGTATCTCAGCCATAAGCTGTGCTGGTCACAGCCTCTTTATAAAAGTTTGCTCACTCTCTCAGAGCCACTGCTCAGCATATTGCTGCGGCGGTCTTGAATTTCTTCTTTGCATGCTCATTCCAGGTGTCGCGAGCACTTCCTCAAGTGCGTCTATTTTTATCATCTGCGAAAGAGGAACATACAACTTCAATCCTCCATCGTAAAAAAATTCATAACGAACACCTTCTTGTGGAGGAGGAGCGAAGAACTCAAAGCGCTGCGTTTTTTTATTCACTTCTCCAAGATAAAGCAGGCTTCTTCCATCCGGCGGAATTTCCGTAAGCGCCGCGTACTCAACCTTTTTCCCACCAACAATCCCTTCGACAATCAGCGCTGACAACTCAGTATACCTCACTCTGAATCCCGCGTCCTGCAGCAAGAGCAATGGCTGAACGCGCGTCACTTGCTTTATAATCGTTTTTTCATTCTTCATTGGAACGACGAAGGACTCTATAACCTTTTATAAACCTATCGCAAAAAAAATCCCAAAAAAAGAAAACATTAAAAAGACTCTTTTTCTGACGTTTTTATGGTTTTAGTAAAAGAAAAAGACTTCGTAGCAATCTCTTACACAGGAAGGATCAAAGACTCAGGAACCATCTTCGACCTAACAGACGCAGACCTCGCAAAAAAAGAGGGCATCTACGACGAACACAACCACGCTCATTACGGCCCGAAGATCATTTGCGTTGGTGAGGGCCACGTCATTCATGGACTAGACAAAGCCCTCATTGGAAAAGAGCCAGGAACAACGTTCATTGTTGAACTCAACCCAGAAGACGCCTTCGGAACAAGAAACACCGGCCTCGTAAAAACCATCCAAACATCACTCCTCCTCGAACAAAATATCCGCCCCTACCCGGGATTGCAGATCCAGGGACCAAACATGATGGGCATCATCAGATCAGTCTCAGGCGGAAGAACAATCGTCGACTTCAACCATCCCCTCGCAGGAAAACCCCTCCTTTACGAAACCAAAATAGAAAGAATCATTGAAGACACCACTGAAAAAGTGAGGGCATTACTCTTCGTCCTCTTGCACCTTCATCAAGACGCGTACCAGTTAACCGTCGAAGGAACAAAGATACTCATCACACCCAAAGAAACCCTGCCAGTGTCCTTAACAACAGCATTCAAAACCAAGACAGAAGCTCTCATCACAGGTATTGAAGTCATGTTTGGCTGATCCAATAAGTATTTGCCAAGATTTCTTTTCCACTACAACTATCCTTAAATAGGAGTTTGTAGGCCAAAGGCCGAATGGAATCCTTATTACGGCAGGCTACAGAACGATCACTAGAAACCCTCCGTTTCAAAGACAGCCCAAAAAAAACAACAGCAATCGACGAAGAGCTTGAAGAGCTTGTCACCAGACAAAAGGCGAAGATTAAAGTGTTCGGCATCGGCGGCGGAGGAAACAACACCATCAACAGGATGTCTGAAGTCGGCATCACCGGCTCAGAAACAGTCGCGGTCAACACCGACGCCCAAGATTTACTCTACACCACCGCAGACGCAAAAATCCTTATTGGAAAAGAACTCACCAACGGCCTCGGCGCAGGAAGCATCCCAAAAATCGGAGAAGACGCTGCAAAAGAAAGCGAAAAAGACGTGAAAGAAAAGATCCATGGCGCAGACATCGTCTTCGTCACCTGCGGTCTCGGCGGAGGAACAGGAACAGGAGCGACACCAGTCATCGCAGACATCGCGAAAAAAATGGGAATCCTCACCGTCGCCATTGTCACTATCCCCTTCTCCATGGAAGGACAACGAAGATACGCAAACGCAATCGAAGGCCTAGAAAAACTCGAACAAATTGTAGACACCTTAATTGTGATCCCAAACGACAAGCTGCTCGAACTTTGTCCTGGCTTGCCATTGCACACCGCATTCAAAGTCGCAGACGAAATCTTAACGAACGCGGTCAAAGGCATCGCAGAACTCGTCACTAAGACCGGACTTGTCAACTTAGACTTCGCTGATATCAAAACAGTGATGGGCAAAGGCGGCGTCGCCATGATCGGAGTCGGAGAGTCGGACTCTGAAAACCGCGCAATCGAATCTGTAGAAAAAGCCATCCACAATCCTCTCTTAGACGTAGACATCACCGGAGCGAACGGCGCGCTCATCAACATCTCTGGCGGGCCAAACATGACTCTGGACGAAGCTCGAAGAATCGTCGAAACAGTCACAGAACGGCTTGATGAAGAAGCCCGCGTCATCTGGGGCGCGCAAATCTCTGAAGACCTCGACCAAACCATCAGAACACTTCTCATCGTCACAGGGGTGAACTCGCCACAAATCTTCGGACCAAAAAAAGTCACAACTGTCGACAGGAAAAAACGCGAAATCGAAAACGAATTGGGAATTGAGTTTGTAAATTAAGCTCGCAGAAACCTTTTTATAGTTGCTTTCAAAAACCCCTCTTATGGGAAAAAAGACTGATACAGACCCTCTTCTAAAAAAAATCGACCAGCTCCTTCAAGCTATGCATGAGCGTGAACAGGCGACTAACAAACTCATCGAGCGCGCAGACAGCATATTTTCACTCTTTGAAGAAGCAAGCAAGCATGTCGCAGAGGCGCAAAGCACAGAAGAAAAAATCAGAACACTCTCTATAAAACTCGAAGCACTCCTCGACCAAAACAAAACCATCGCACAAGGCCTCATCCTCCTCGAAAAATACGTGCGCGGCAAAACAAGACTCGAACCAGCGCTCGGCACCATAAAAACACAATCATTCTCAAGCCCCTAACAATGATACAAGAACCACACTTTCTTGTTGACGAATATCTTCTCCAAGAGATTGACGAGCTAAAAGACGTTGCGAAAGCACTTGGAAAAAAACACTCACCAGAAAACGACCGCTCCCTCTTTTTATGGAACTTCACCAACGCCCTCTTCCACGCATACCTCACCAAAAAACAAACACACAACCAAACGCAAGAAGAAGAAAAAAACATCCTGAAAAAAGAACTAGAAAAAAAGAAAAAAGAATTACTTACCAAATTAGAAGGCTTAAAACACGCAGAAAATCCACTTGGAAAAAAACTTGTGTTCTCCAAAGTAACCAAGAATCCTCTCGTCTCGTCCTCAATCAAAGAAGACACCTACACCGTGACAGAACCCCCACTCACGCAAGAAGAACAAAAAACACTTTCTCTTCTTCAAGAACAAATCAAACCACAACAACTCTTGAACACGGAAGAAACAAAAAAAGCTGTCTTTCAGGAACTCCAAAAGCACAACCTTCCCCCTTCTGAAGAGGCCTTCGACCGCCTCAGATACTACCTTGTCAGGGACCTCACCAAACTCGGAAAAATCTCACCACTGCTGGAAGACCCAAAAATAGAAGAAGTCGTATGCACCTCAGCAGGAGAAAAACTCACGGTGAAATACGACGGGAAAGAACTCTTCACCAACATCACCTTTGGCTCAGATGAAGACTTAAACATGTTCATTACCCACCTCTCAACACTCACCAAAGGCACAGTTTCTCCTGAACACCCCTTCCTCAACGCAACCTTCGACGGCTTTGAAATCCAGGCTTCCCTTGGCGCTGAACACGTTTCAGGAAGGTTCGTGATTGTGAGAAAATGATCACCTTCCAACCTCAAGGGATTAAAGGGCTTCTTTCTCCTCCGCTTTCTCGACTCAAAAACACCTTGCACCCAGGAAAAACATTCAACGCTCATTCAGGCCCACCAACAAGCTTGATGTACTCAGGATTACTCAAAAAATCCTCTTTCCGCACCTCCTCAAGAATGTAATGAATCTTCTTCTCCTCAATCACAAACTGCCTCTCCAAACTCTCTACAAAATCCTCAACCTGCTTCAACTCCCTAAAAATCCCCTCAACCAAATAATCATACCCATTCGTTATGCGGTAACATGTATTCACATGCTTATCCTTCAGCATGACTTCACGCGCCCTCTCCTTATCCTCACTCTTAATCCTCAAAAGAATCGTCGCCCTCGTCGTGAAGCCAATCTTAGAAAAATCAATAAGACACGTGTTCTTCGTAATAAGACCCAGCTCATACGATTTTATCTTATCATAAATCGTCGACACAGGAATCGAAATCCTCCTGCTCATCCTCGTCAGGCTTTCCCTTGAATTTCTCCGCAGCGTCGCAAGAATCAGCAGCTCCCTTTGCGTCAGCATGGCTCTTCTCATTTTCATCACAGAAGGAGTATGGAGAGACAATGATTTATAGATGATTCTTACATTCTATATACTACCTTATAACTCTTGGAAACCCTTATATAAGCTTCTTCACAATCCCCAACGATGAAACGCAGCGTCATCCAACTCGCAGGAAAAACCTTCGTCGTCTCCTTGCCAAGCGCATGGGTCAAGAAGCACGACATCAAGAAAGGAGAAGAATTAGACTTTGAAGAACGCGAAGAAGGCCTTCTCATCCGCAGAGAAACTCCAGCACACTCTGGAAAAATTACCCTCGACGGAAGAACCCTCAACAAGCGCGCGTTAAAATTCGCGCTTGCAGGCTTACACAAATATGGCTATGACGAGATTGAGGTCCTCTACAGCAAGAAAGAATCGTTAGACCTCATCGAAGATTTAGTAAAGAACCTCTTTGTCGGCTTTGTCGTCCTCGACCAATCCCCAAAAAAATGCTTGCTAAAATCCGTGTCCACTCCAGTTCCATCAGAATTTGACGCAACCCTGCGAAGAGCGTTTTTAGTCACACTCTCGCTTGGAACATCCGCCCTCGAAAATATCACACAAGGAAATTTTAAAGAACTCAACAACTTGATAAAACTCGAGGAAACCAACAACCAGCTGACAAACTTCTGCCAGAGAATCCTCAATAAAGTCCCAACCACACAAAAGAATCTTTTCCGCTACGTCATTGCCTGGAACCTCGGAAAGATCGCAGACGAATACAAATACGCCTGCCAACAACTTGCTTCCTGCAAACAACCCCTCAGCACCGACATCCTGGACGTCTTCAAACAAGTGAACGAGTATTTCTCTAAATACTACCACCTCCTTTACAAGTTCAACATTGAAATGTTAAATGAGCTTGCAGAGGAAAGGATAACAATCGAGGAAAAAATGAAAATTTTAAAATTGAAGAATGATCATGAGAAGCTTTTGTTGAACTATCTTTTCGCTATCTTGATGAAGACCACTGATTTCTCAACATCGTTCTTTGTTTTGCACCATCAGAGTCCTGAACCCTAAGTACAACTGCACATACTCCCCTCTAAAACGCTGATAATACTCCTGATGCTCTTTTTTGATCGCGTAAATCGCATTCCTCGCACCCTTAAGAAAGAGCCTTCTCTCCACCTGCCTGTCTTTCCTACCCCTCATCCCGGCATTCCTGCTGACGCCAATATGAATCCTCGCATTCTGGTATCTTAAATTAAAACCTTCCTTGTCAGTTATTTTTTTCTCGCTGTGTCGGTTGTACTGCCGCAGATAATGCTCAATAATCTCTTGTTTTTCCTCTTTTCCAAGCGTATGGGCATAGTCCATAAGATTCACAAGATCAACCTCCTGAGGAATCTGCCTTGTTTTCTCACAATCCAGAACCCCTATTTGGCCATTATCCCCATAAATCCAGTTTTCCGCATGGCCATCCTTATAATAAACAAAGGTTGTCGCCTTGAGCGCTTCTTCGACAGGAGCGTAAGCTTTTTTGAAACGCTGTCTTGTTCTTTCGTCAATTTCCGGAATGCTCAGCCTTTCTTCAAAGAGTTCCCTCAAGTTTTCTTGTGGTCCAGCTTTTTCTTTAGGAAATCTCGCATGGATGACCCCGAGAATGTCCGCAATCGGTTTAAGAAGGGGTTTATACTCTTCACCTTTTTTAATCATTTCATAGAGCGTTTTTCCCGGCTCTCTTCTCACGACCAACAAAGGTTTTCCTTCTCTTTCCACCTCCGCAACAGGCTTTGAAACGAAGTAACCTTTGTACTTCCCAACAATACCCTGAACACGCTCTGTTGTCTCTCTCTCTTCTTCAAGAACATTGCTTTCCTTGAGAAGAAACATCTCTTCGATAATTCCACCCGATCTTATTCTGTAAACTTTATTCTTGCTTTCAGAAATTTGGTAGCACTCTTCTAATGGAAGATCATGCGCAAGACCATCCCAAAGCATTCTTCTCATCTGATCCCATTCTGGACGGATCGCATTTGCCCCATCAAAAACCTCTTCAAGCAGCTCTGCTGCAAAAAGCCTCTCTTCCAAAGAGGAACGTGGATCTTCAACAGTTTTGCGAATGTTTTCTATCGCATCATCATTCCAACCCAACAAGTAGTTCAGAAGTCCCCGATCGAGAGGATGAATTGGATTTTCTGATTGATCTTCCAATGTATCCTTTGCTGTAAAGGCTGTAAAGATATTTGGTTTGTAATTTATTCTCTGAAATGTTCGCAAAATATCTCTCAGTTGAAAAAATGAGACTTGTCTATTTTTGAGAGCAGAGTAATACCTTAAAATGGGAGTAAGAAGACTGTTCGGAAACGCCTCTTCGGCAATTCGTAGCTCATCAAACCACCCAGGATCATCTTTTAGAGCCTTGTAAGAGGCTTTTATCCATGCCTTCGTATAAACATAGTAATCCGCTTTTTTCAATTTTGGAAATTTTGACAAGGTCACTTTCTTCTTTTTCTTCAGCATCCCTCTTTTTGGAAGCCTTTTGTAAGCGATCTTCATTCTTTGTAGTGCTACACCTGCCGTCTTTGCCGTTGCATAACCTACTAAGGGTCCGCAAAAAAGAATCGCCCATGCTCCCCAGCGCCAGTCCTTGTAAGAATCCCAAGGAAATAGACTAGCCCACCACGCCGTAAATCCAAACAAGATTGTCGTGCTCGCGTTCAAGGGCCATTTCCTTAACGTGTTGACGATCGATTCTAGGTTTTTTCCCATCATCCTTATTAAGATCAAAATTTTTATTAACTTGCTTGTCTTAGAACCTGCATGTTGAGATCATCATTTGTCTTTCTCCCAAGAGCTGGTTTAGCGACTGAAAAGAGGTTGTGGTCGTCGGGAATAAAGACATGGAACGATTTTTTGAACGCAAAACAACTCAAAGGTTTTTCTCCAGAAAAGAAGACGACATGCGACAAACTTTTAAGAGCAGCATCAAAAGCGCTCCTTGAGGGAGACGCAGCCTTCTTTCTCAAGCTCCCACCACGAGAACAATGGCGCCTTTATGCATCCTTCAAAGATGAAGCACTCTTCCTCGACATCGAAATCGGAAACACCAACAAAGACCTCATCCTCATCGGAATGAGCAACGGCCTTGACTTCACCTGGATGGTCAAAGGGATGAACCTTGAAAAAGAAACCTTCTTCAAAGAATTAAAAAAATATAAAATATTAATTACCTTTAACGGAGCAGCGTTCGATATCCCAGTTCTTGAGAGATATTTTAAAACCGCGATCACTCTTCCCCATATAGACCTTAAACACTGCTGTCTCAAACTCTGCCTCAAAGGGGGATTGAAAGAAGTCGAACGCGTTTTAAACCTGAAACGGCCAGCGTCCCTGTACGGAAACCCAAGCGACGCATGGCGCGCCTTCCACGCATCAGGAGACAGAGAATATTTGGACGCGCTTCTCAAGTACAATGAAGAAGATGTCCTCAATTTGAAACCAATCGCTGACTTTTGCTTTCAAAAACTAAAAGAAAAATTAATAAGCCCCTACATCAAGAAACAAGGAGAATGAAACTCCTCCCTTCTTTCGCAAATTTCTTCAAAAAAAAGGAGCCTCTCACCCTCAACCAAATCAGAACCCTCGCCGCGCTGGAAATGGCAAGAGAAAATCACGGACTCCAAATCCTTCCAGGAAAAGAAAAAATCAAAGGATTACCTATGTACATGATCGCGCGCTTTCGAGGCGTGACCATCGCTCAGGTATTCAAAGACAGAGTCATTGAGCTTCCCCCGCTTCCAGAAGAAGAAAAACTCAGCCCAGAAGAAGTAATAAGAGTTGAAAACTTACTCCAAAAAATAAAAAAAGTGTGCCAATGAAAAAACCTTTAAACAAAAGAACACTTACCCATTGATGCACCAACCAAGACCTCTCCTACAAAAATACAGACTTCTTAAACCTCTCCTCAAAAAACGCCTTTCAGAATTCAAACGCGCCCCCTCCTCCGGAAAAGAACATTTGTTCTCAGAATTATGCTTCTGCCTACTCACCCCCCAATCCAAAGCCCGCGCGTGCGACAACGCCATCCAAAACTTAAAACAATCAAGATTACTCTTTTCCGGAACAGAAGAAGAAATCAAAAAAGTACTTGTCGCTTCAGGAGTACGCTTCCACCACACCAAGGCGAAACGCATCGTTGAAGCGAGAAAGATCCTTGGAAACAACATGATTAAAACCTGCCTTGCAACAGATCCGTTTATATCAAGAGAACTAATCATCAAAAATGTGAAAGGATTGGGGTACAAGGAAAGCTCCCACTTCCTCAGAAACATCGGCCACGCAGAAGGCCTCGCAATCCTCGACAGGCACATCCTGAAAAACATGAAAAAATACGGGGCCGTTACCTCCCTGCCAAAGACACTCACAAGAAAAAAATACCTTCACCTCGAGAAAAAAATGCACGGCCTCTCAGAAAAGATAGGAATACCCGCAGCGGAACTCGACCTCGTCTTCTGGTCTGAAGAAACAGGAGAAGTTTTCAAATAATTTTCAATCACAAAGTATTTAAGAAAGATCCATCAAATCTGAAACCAAGAAGGTGAATCTCATGAAGGCTGGAAAAAAGAAGTCGCACGCGAACATCGGAAAAACAAAATCCAAAAAAAACAAACCAAAAGTATGCAAGTTTTGCTGAATCACAATCGAATTTTCCCAAGCAAACATCCCCTTATGAAACCACTACAAACCGTCGCCGCAATTCTCATAAGAAACCACAAAGTTTTATTCGTCAAGAGAAATAATGAGCCGTTCAAAAAATTCTGGTGCCTTCCAGGAGGCCATATTAATCCTGGAGAATTCCCAAAGGAAGCAGTCATCCGAGAAATAAAAGAAGAAACAAACCTTGACTTCATTCCCACATTTTTAGAAAAAAATGAAGAGCATTTTCCAGAAATAAATTGGCACGCAAGAGTGAGCGTTTTTTCAGGAACATTCTCAGGAGTTTTAAAAAATAAGAATCAAGAGGTCAATGACGCGAGATGGTTCTCAAAACAAGAAATAAAAAACCTGAAGATCGCATTCAACCACCAAGATCTTCTTGAGAAATATCTTGTTAAACATGATGTTCAAAAAAAATGACCAACAGCTTTAAATAAGAAATTCTTCAGTCCTACGAAAGAAAAAGATGTGATAAAAATGCCTGAAAAAATTATCCAAAATTTTGAAGTCCGATACGCTGAAATTCTTGACAAAGAAGGAAGAATAGACAAGGCCTTGATGCCAAAAATCTCCCTTTCAACCATAAAAAAAATGTACGAAGCGATGATCCTTGGAAGATTATTCGACGCGAGAATGTTCAGACTCCAACGCCAAGGAAGACTCGGCACGTTCGCACCCTCCAAAGGCCACGAGGCAATCCAAGTAGGAGCAGCCTTCGCACTCAAAAAAGAAGACTGGGTTGTCCCCTATTTCAGAGAGCATGTCATCACCCATCTCCGCGGCGTCCCCATAGAAAACATCCTCCAATACTACGCGGGAGATGAACGAGGACACAGCTACAAAAAGGGGTGGAACGTGCTTCCAGTATGCATTCCAGTGTCAACACAACTGCTCCACGCTGTCGGCTTAGCATGGGCCTTCAAAAAACAAAGGAAAAAAGCAGTCGTTCTCGCATTTCTCGGAGACGGGGCAACCTCAGCAGGAGACTTTCACGAAGCGTTAAACTTTTCCTCAGTGTTTAATGTTCCAGTCGTCTTCATCTGCGAAAACAACCAATACGCAATCTCCGTCCCTGTCCAAAAACAAACAGCATCAACAACCCTCAGCCAGAAGGCAATAGCCTACGCCATCCCAAGCGTGAAACTAGACGGCAACGACCTTTTCGCAGTTTACAAAGAAGTCAAGAAGGCTATTGAAGGCGCGAGAAAAGGACTCGGACCAAGCTTCCTTGAATGTTTTACTTATAGACTCAGCGATCATACTACCTCTGATGACGCCTCCAAGTACCGATCAAAAAAAGAAGTAACATTCTGGGAGTCGCGTGATCCCATCATTAGAGTAAGAACCTATCTTGAACACCACAAGGTTTGGAATAAAAACAAAGAAGGCATTTTGTATAAGGCCTGCGAAAAAAAGATTGATACCGCAGTAAAAAAAGCAGAACACGTTTCTCCACCAAACGCTGAAGATATCTTCAAGTACACCTTCAAAGCATTAACCCAAGAATTACAAGAAGAAATGGAAGACCTCAAAAAAAATGGCTAAACTCACTATCATCGAAGCAGTCAACCTCGCACTCAAACAAGAAATGAAGAAAGACAAAACCGTCCTCGTTCTCGGGGAAGATATCGGCATTGACGGAGGAGTCTTCCGCGCGACAGAAGGGCTGCTCAAGAAATTCGGAGAAGAACGCGTCATCGACACCCCCCTCTCAGAATCAGGCATCATAGGAACTTCCATAGGATTAGCGCTTGGAGGATTCAAACCTGTAGCAGAAATCCAGTTCGACGGATTTTTGTACCCAGCACTCGACCAGCTCATTTCCCACGCAGCGCGCTTCAGAACAAGATCACGGGGAACACTCTCCTGCCCTCTCGTTGTCAGAGCACCCTACTCTGGCGGCATCAGAGCCTTAGAACACCACTCAGAAAGCATGGAAGCGCTCTTCAGACATATTCCAGGACTAAAAGTCGTCATCCCATCAACACCCTACGACACAAAAGGATTATTACTTTCAGCAATCCGCGACCCAGACCCAGTCATTTTTTTAGAACCAAAAAGAATCTACCGCGCCATCCGCGAAGACGTCCCAGAAAAAGAATACACGCTGCCTCTTGGAAAAGCAAACATCGTTCATGACGGAAGCGACATCACTGTCGTCTCTTATGGCTCTTCAATGCACGAAACTAAAAAGGCTGTCGCAGAACTCGCATCTGATTTCAGCATAGAATTACTTGACTTGAGGACGATCAGCCCACTTGACGATGAAACTGTTGTTGCTTCAGTAAAAAAAACAGGACGCTGCGCAATTGTGCATGAAGGACCGCGCTCGTGCGGAGTCGCCGCAGAACTCATCAGCAGAATCAATGAAAAAGCCTTGTTAAGCCTAGAAGCCCCTATTGTCCGCGTCACAGGATTTGATACAATTATGCCTTTGTACAAATTAGAATGGAACTATTTACCCACTGTCGAAAGGATCAAGAAAGGAATCCTTCAAGCGCTCTCCTTCTAAAAAGTTTTATATTGACAGACGACGCTATTCCCTGCGATGGCCTTACTTTACCTCTTTAGGATATTTTTCTTTCCATCCCCGCGTCCCACCAGCAACAGAAAAAGCAGTAAATCCCTGCTCTTCCAAGAACGCAGCTCCCTGCTTCGAAGCATTCCCATGATTACAGATAACATAAACCCGCTTTGACTTGTCTAACTCCTGAACTCTCTGAGGAAGCTCAATCAATGGAATGTTCCTTATCTCGACCTTGTCAACATGCTCTTGACCAAAGAGAAAAGCTTGCCTCACATCTACTATCTGAACTTTTCCCTGTTTTTTCCTCACTTCCTCAATTGTTACCTCACTCGCCCCCATAAACACGAAAAGAAAACAAACTTTATAAGCATTCTTGTTTCGTGAAACCTCATGCATAGTCTCACAAGAGCTCTCGAACACTCTCGAGAAAAACTCGTCCTTGTTGAAGGAAAAAAAGACAAACAAGCCCTGGAATCCCTAGGCTTTACGAACATTGTCTCACTTCAAAACAGACCACTCTTTGAAGTTGTGGAAACAATTCAAGAAAAAGAAGTTGTCTTGCTCACAGACCTCGACAAAGAAGGAAGAAGACTATTCTCAATCCTCAAAAAAGGCCTTGAACGCCAAGGAACAAAAGTTCATAGCCAATTACGATTTGAGTTATTAAAAGCTGGGCTTGTCCACATCGAAACACTAACAGAAGAATGGATCGCTCATCTTGAAGATAGGAAGAACCTTACTCTTTTTGGAAAGTAAAAAATTTATGATGACTTCCTCCACACTCTCAACTCCTCTCCTTTCAGGTAACGATCAAGCATCTCCAACTCTTCATAAATACCCTCAATCAGCTCATATTTTTTCGCCTCCTCCAAACTCACCCACACATGCTCTGTCAATTCAGAAGAGAGAAGAATCTCTCCCTGATCATAATCCGCGAACAAGCTCACAATAATTGTGGGTATGCCATCATCCCTCACATACGAAAGACTCGTCAAATAACGAATATTCTTAACAGCAAGTCCTGTCTCTTCCCTCACTTCCCTTCTCAACAGATCCTCAAAAATGTTGTACCAATGGCTTGACGTGTCCTTCTGCCTTGAACTATACTCTTTGAGCTCAAGCTTTCCCCCAGGAACAGTCCACAAGTTTGGAAAAGCCTTCTCAGTAGGAGCCCTCTTTGCGATAAGATATTTTCCATCCTTAATAATTATCCCTGTAACAACAACATAGTGCGCCTTGTTTGGATCGTACATTCACTTTTTCAACCTTCTATTTTATTTAAATATTATTATCCAAAAAAATAACAATTCTACAACTCTTTCGCGAATTCTTTCATGCGCTGCAACAATGTTTTTTTCTCCTCAGTTTTTTTCAACTCCTCAAACAACATCCGCTGCTCCCTCGAAAGCCTCTTTGGCGTTACAATGTTCACAATAACATACAAATCACCCCTTCCAGAGCTATGCAGATGGGGAACACCCTTTCCAGCAATCCTAAAACGCGTCCCAGCCTGCGTGCCAGAAGGAATTTTCAAGACAACCTCCTTCTCCAACGTCGGAACCTCAACAGACTCACCCAACGCAGCCTGACTAAACATCAACGGTATCTCCAAGAACAAGTCATTCCCCTCACGCCTAAACAACTCGTGATCCTCAACGCTCAACACCACATACAAATCACCAGCACGAGCGCCATGCGGACCAGCCTCTCCTTCTCCCCTTATCCTCAGCTGCGTCCCCTCATCGACGCCAGCAGGAATCGTCACAGTAATTGTTTTTTCCCTTCCCACACGACCCTCACCACGACACGCCCGACAAGGCGCAGCAGCAGCACTTCCAGCACCAAGACATGTTTTGCACGTCGTAATCTGAGAAAACATTCCAAAGGGCGTGCGCTGCACCTTCTGCTGCTGGCCAGTACCACTACAACTCGAACAGGTTTCTAACTTCCCACCTTCAGCGCCAGTAGCCTCACACGCTTCACAAGGATCCAACTTTTCCACCGTAAGTTCCTTCTTCATCCCGAACGCAGCCTCCTTAAAACTGATTTCCAGATCATATCTCAAGTCTCTTCCCTGGCGCTGCCTTCCTCCCCTTCCACCAAAAAACATGTCAAAAATATCGTTCCCAAACAAGTCCTCAAACCCTGAAAAATTAAAATTCCTAAAAATATCCTCTTGGGAATAACGCTGATGAAAGGTAGCATCCCCAAACTGATCGTACTGCGCCCTCTTCGCATCATCACCCAAAACAGCGTACGCCTCAGAAATCTTTTTGAATTTTTCCTCAGCACCAGCGTCCTTACTCACATCAGGATGATACTTCTTCGCCAAATTCTTGTAGGCTTTCTTAATCTCCTCCTTCGCCGCAGTCTTACTGACCCCTAACGTTTCATAGTAGTCGTTCGCCATGAGAATAAAAAAGGAACATGATAGGGTTTTTATGCGTTTTCCCCACCCTTATCCACGACTTCAGCGTCCACAACGTTCTCATCTTTCTTTCCACGCTCTTTTTCCTGCTTCTTCGCCGCCTCTTGATAGAGCTTCGTTGTCGCTTCCTGCACCTTTTTGTTGATCTCTTCTATTTTTTTCTTCATCTTTTCAGTCTCATCTTTTTGGATCAACTCCCTCAACTCTTTCTTGTCCTTCTCCAGCTCGTCAAGCAGCCTGTCCTCGACCTTTCCCTTCAAGTCAGCGCTTGTCTTCTCAAGCGTGTAGACCAGCGTATCAGCTTGATTCTTGAGTTCAGCCTTCTCCTTCTTCCTCTTGTCCTCGTCACCATACTGCTTGGCATCCTTTGCCATCCGCTCAATCTCACCCTGATCAAGCTTCTGAGAGGCAGTAATCCTAATGCTCTGCTCCCTTCCAGTGCCAATATCCTTCGCACCCACATGCACAATGCCATTCGCGTCAATGTCAAACGTGACTTCAACCTGCGGAATACCTCTTGGCGCGGGAGGAATACCCACAAGATCAAACCTTCCCAAGCTCTTATTATCAGCAGCCATCTCACGCTCACCCTGCAAGACATGAATGGTAACCGCATTCTGGTTGTCCTCAGCTGTTGAAAAAATTTGACTCTTCTTCGTGGGAATGGTCGTGTTTCTCTGAATAATCTGAGTTCTAATCCCCCCAAGCGTCTCGATACCCAATGTTAAGGGGGTTACATCCAGCAAGAGAATGTCCTTCACTTCCCCAGCCAACACTCCCGCCTGAACCGCAGCACCAAACGCCACACACTCCATCGGATCAATGCCGCGCTCTGCTTTCTTCCCAAGAAGATCCTCAACAAATTTTTTTACTATAGGCATGCGCGTTGGGCCTCCCACAAGAATAACTTTATGAATATCCGCAGACTCCATCTTCGCATCCTTCAAGGCCTGCAAGACCGGCTTCTTGCACCTTTGCACAATCGGATCAACAATCCGCTCAAGCTCCGCCCTTGTCAGTTTCATCCTTAAATTCTTACTTCCACTAATAAAAGGCAGATTAATCTCAGTCTCCTGCATCGTCGACAACTCAATCTTCGCACGTTCAGCTGCCTCCCTAATCCTCTGCACCGCAGTCTTATCATCATTCAGATCAACACCCTCCTGCTGCTCAAAGGTTTTCAAAATATGATTCATCACCACAAGATCCATGTCAGTCCCACCAAGCTGCGTGTCACCAGATGTAGACTTCACCTCAAACACCCCATCACCAAGCTCCATCATCGTGACATCAAGCGTTCCACCGCCAAGGTCAAACACAAGAATCTTCGCCTCCTTATCCTGCTTGTCCAAGCCATACGCCAACGAAGCAGCAGTCGGCTCGTTAATAATCCTTACAACCTCCAAACCAGCAATCGTTCCCGCATCCTTTGTCGCCTGTCTTTGATTGTCATCAAAGTAGGCAGGCACTGTAATGACCGCCTTTTCCACCTTCTCGCCTAAGAACTCCTCAGCATCCCTCTTAATCTTTTGCAAAATAAACGCAGAAATCTGCTGCGGCGTAAATTCTTTTCCATGAATCTCATACTTGAAACTCGTCCCCATCTTCCTCTTCGCACTCATCACCGTGCCCTCAGGATTAGAAACAGCCTGCCTTCTCGCCGGCTCACCCACAAACATCTGCCCATCTTTCGCAAACGCAACCACACTTGGAAACGCCTTTCCATACAAGCTTGTTCCCTCAGCGCTGGGAATTAACACTGGTCTTCCTGCCTGCAGCACTGATGCTGCTGAGTTCGATGTACCTAAATCAATTCCAATAATCTTTGTCATTTTCACATTCCTCCATAGTTTTTACTTTTATAATTTCCAGATTTAGCTTCATACGATACAAGGGCTTTTCCACTATTATAGCCTGTAGCTCCTTGGCTGTAACCTTGCGAATAACCTGGACCACCATATCCTTTCTGGCCTGAAGTTCTCACTGGCGTCTGCCTGACTGCGGCTTCCAATGAAGTGTTTTTATGGGCGTTGCACATTCTCTCTCTCCACTTTCTTTCCTACTTTCACTTTGCTTGTTCTCAAGACCTTGTCCTTGTAGGCGTATCCTTTCTGCAACTCCTCAATCACCATACCCTCTTCCTGAGCCTCCTGAAAATCAAGGATCTCATGCCTATACGGATCAAACTTTTCGCCAACAGCCTTGATCGGAATAACCCCTTCCTCAGCAAGGAGTTTGAGCAACTCCTGGTACATCATCTGCATCCCTTGCGTTAGCGCATCTTTTTGGTCTGCTATTCTCAAAGCACGCTCAAAATCATCCACAATACCAAGGAGCCGTTGCAAAATACCAGCACTCGCGTACTCCTGACGCTCCCGCCCCTCCTTTTCCATCCTCTTAATATAGTTCTCAAAATCAGCCTGCAGCCTTTTCAATGTGTTAGTGTACTCTTCCAACTCCTTCTCCTTACCATCTTCAGCCTTCTCTTTAAGTGGCTCCATGGCTGGTTTTTCCTTCTGTGTCTTTTTGTTTAAAGTCATTTTAGTTTATCTTAAATCAACTATATTATGTTAATAGTAACTTATTTATAAATGTTTCTATTTTGGGGGTGGTGTGTAGAGTCCCAATTTCTTTCCCGCCTTAAAATCCTATCCAACCTGTTAGACTATCTTCCAACCCCTATCAGAAGATAAGACACTTCAAGAATTCTACCACTCCACCAGCTTTCCAGCATCCACTTCAAGAGGATCAGCCTTCCTCAACCTTCTCGCCTGTTTTTTACTCACCACTTTGTAATGCCTCGCCCCAACCAAGTACTCAGGGACAAACCACACTTCTTGCTCGTTTGTCATCCAATTCAACTTATCAAACCTGGCCAGATCCACAGGCAAAGAATACCGCCTCAACGTCTTCTTTCCACTATCCAAAAAATACTCATGAAAATAACTCATCACCAACTCACGAATCGTTCTATACACCGGCTCTCGATACCTCAGCATGGCGTGATTGGTTTTGCTTATCGCACCCCAACACCCCTTCTTCTTAAATAAAGCAACAACATGATCCTGATCCTCTTTTGTCGCACTCAAGTCCAGAACCAAGGGCCTCTGACCATGTACCCTCAACGCCAACGCGGCAAGCATCGCACCCTCAACACAATGCGCCCTTCTTTCTCTTAAGACACACCGCGGAGAAAGACAAGTGTCACCATCTTCCTCAAAATTAATCGAAATCTTGTTCAAAAAATCCTGGACCTTCCTCGGCGTATTTAACTTTTTCAGAACAAGCAACTCCTCTTTTGTTAATCCGAACATAAGTATTTCTTATTTTTAACATTTTAAAAAGGTTTAGGAAGCCACCGAGGAGTGTCACGCCATTTTGACGGGTTCTTTTTGCATTAATGTTTTCGAATATAAGAGTATGCCTTTACTTTTATTTAAACTCAACCCTGCTGCTCAAAGGTAGCAACATTCTTTTTATGTTGTAGAGCACGTTCCATCTGGAGAACGAGTTATTAAACCAATATGAATATCTTCAGTTTTCTTAAAATAAGAATGACTACTTATCGCCCTTATCGTTGCAAAAGATTTAATCTCAGCTTCTGGAAAAGCCTCACTCACTAAATCCGCACAACCTAAAAATGTTGACCCTCTGGTTATTACATCATCAACCAACACTATCTTTTCAGGTCTTTCAATTTTTGGATTAACACGAATCGTT
>DASRUL010000007.1:0-15789 GCA_035655455.1 Candidatus Nanoarchaeia archaeon
AGTAAGGTTGGTGAGGATGCTTTTAAGACAACGGGAAAACAATAGGTTTTTGCTGTTTTTAATGCGTCTCTTTCTGTTTTACAAAGTTTTCTTTGAATAAGGGGAAATCCTTCGTGTTCAAGAAAGTTTTCTGCGTCGTATTCCGTGAGAATCTTCATGATTTTTATAAACTTTGAAGTTTTGCTTCAATGTCTTGGAGTTCTTTGTTGAGGCGTTCTACTTCTGTTGATGGTTTTAGGACAGGTTTTGTTTGTAGCACTTTCTTTTGGGGTTGTTCATAGAAGGGTGCTGGTTCTTGGTGCGGAACGCTCGGGAAGGTGTAGTCGTTGAATGCTGCGGAAAGCGTTTTGATGGCGCGCATTTCTTTTGCGAGATATTTAATAGTTTTGAGTTTTTTTGCCTTGAGCGCTGCGTACTCTTCGTATTCTTTGAGCAGCCTAGTGGTGTCGATAGCTGCGGAAAGTACCTCTTTGCGGAGGGCAATTGGCGTTGCGATCATGTAATGGATTGGAGCCTTTGGTGGTGTTCGTTGTTTTGGCTTCATGCTTCAAACAAATGCTGGTCAATGCTGAGAAGTTTTTCCTTGATGGTTTGAAGCTCTGTTTTCCAGGATTCAAGTTTGGAGTTTTCTTCATCTCTGATGTCTTCGATGGCCTTGAGGACGCGTTCTGCTTCGATGATTTTTGCTTTTAGGGTGTCGACGGCGCGGAGTGCTTCTTTGTAGTGTTCGAGTTGGATGAAGAGGGGTTTTTCTTCGCTATGAACAACGCTTGCTGGTTTTGTGTGGGAGAAGACTGGAGTGACCCTTTTTTCTCTGAAGGGGATATCTTCCTGTGCTGGTTCGGCTTTGGTGACCTCGCGTTTGAGCTCGTGAATGGTGGGCTCGTAATGGGGGAGTTCTGGAACCTCTTCTTCTGCTGAGGGGAATTCTGGCAAGTTAGGTAAGCGCTGAAAGTCGAGAGAAGCTGGTTTTCTTTCTTCTTTTTTTCCTAATCCAAAAAGAGCCATGAGTTACTTGTCCTCCTTTTTCTGGATGATTTTAGCAAGTAGCCTTTTAAGAATGTTTCTTACTATTATTAAAGGGTGAAAATTCAGGAAAATGTAAAGGTTTATATACCTTTTTCCCCAAAAAAGAGTGGTGTGCTTAGGATGTTTATAAGCCTCTTCAACAATGAAAGTGACGCAAAAACAGCTAGAGGAGATGGTCTTGGAGGTAGCTGGGCAAGAGGGTCTGCAAGTGTACAGGGTGTTGAAGGGCAAGGAAAACCTAAACGAGTTTTTGATCGCCGAAAAGGTGAAATTAACGATTAACCAAGTGAGGAATGTCTTATATAAATTTGAGAGTTTAAATTTGGTGACGTCTACGAGGAAGAAGGATCGGAAGAAAGGGTGGTATATCTATTTTTGGACGTTTGTGGACGAGCGTGGCCAGCGGGCGTTTGTGGAGATGAAGAAGCGGAGGATGCAGCAGTTTGAGGCGAGGTTGGAGCGTGAGCGTGCCCACCAGTTTTATTTGTGTGTGAACAAGTGTACGCGTACGAGCGTGGAGGCTGCGATGGAAAATCAGTTTATGTGTGCGGAGTGTGGTCAGCTGATGGTGCCTGAGGATAATAGTAAGACGATTAGGAGAATTGGGGATGAGATTGAGGTGTTGAGGCTAGAAATTCAAAAGTTAGAGGCTCCTGAGCATGGAAAGAAAAGAGTGGAGTTGGTGGTGGCTGAGGTGAAGAAGCAGAAGCGGCAGAAGTAATCTTTTTGAAAAAATACAGAATTCTGAACGTTTTAATGCAAAGCAGTTATCAATATATTTTTGTTGGAAGTTCTTCTCTCCTGTTAAAATATAAAATATTATTCGCTTTAATGAAGGGCATAAGAATGAGGATTCCTGAGAAGGTAAATCTTGCTTCTTTGTGAGATATCGAGGCGTTCTTCTTTGGTAAGCTCGTCAAGCCTTGGGATCCAGCTCCTGGCGAGAGGTTGGTCTTTTGTGACGATGGCTGCTCGCTTTGGCTGGTTTTGTTGAAGGTAGGCAAGAAGACTTTCTAAGAGTTCAACATCGTTTATTGAGAGACCTTGCGGTACGTTTGCAGGAAGAGCTGGAGGTGGATAAACAGGGATTTCTCTGAGAATGTTTTGCATGGTTTCAAGAATCTGCTCAACTAAGTCAAGAGTAGGAGTATAAGGCATACTGCTCTCAGAGGTTCTTTTTTCAAGAAGCAGATTCTCGATACGTGTGGCGCGTGGAGTGTTGCCTCTTGGTTTTGTGAAATGAACTCTTGCATGAACTTGTTGCTGGCCTTTATGTTTTTGGTAGCCGAAGGCGAGAAGAGTGAGTAATGCTTGTGTTTCTTTTTGAACACCCTGGGTGAAGTAGGCGTTTCTGTAGGTTGCCTGGAGAGCGTGAATCTTTTCGAGATCAAGAATTGTGTCTGAAAATTCTGTTTGAAAGAGGTAGAGCTTCGCAGGAGAGTGCATATCCACAAATGCTCTTACAGTGTGATTAGTATGTGGAGTGAGTGCTGATGCGTCAATAAAGAGTGCGTCGTTTTCTTTGAAGAATTGTTCAATACCCATAAAAAAGGTGAAAAGGTAAAAGTTTAAAGTTCTATTGTTTTAGAAGAAAGAGAAGAGAAGTGGCCCTAAGATTTTTGACCCGTCTAGGGGTGGGATCGGGATGATGTTAAAAATAAAGAGCCACCTGTTGATGTCTCGCAAGAGTGTTAATCCGAGAAGTTGTTTTTGGCTGAAGGATCGTGAGCTGTGCAGGATGCTGCGTGCTCCGAGCCAGAGGAGAAGGTTGACTGCTGGTCCTGCAAAAGCAATGAGACTGGTGTGAATTCCTTGGCTTGCTTGGCTGATGGAAACATAGCCTGGAGCGAGGAGGATGAAAGGTGAGCTGAAGAGTTTGAGGACAACCCCGAGAAATAACCCAAGTGTCCATATTTGGTAGGTTGCGTCAAAGCCGTAGCTAAGGGCGACAAATTTGTGGCTGAGCTCATGGAGGATGATTCCTGGTGATGCGACGAGCATAGAGAATTTGAGGTCTTCCCAGTTAAACCATATGCTTCGAGAAAGAGGATTTTGTCGTGTGAGGCCTGAAAAAATAAAGCCGACGACTGCGACAGTGAGCAGCAAGTAAAAAATTTCGAGAAGGGTGAAGAAGGCCATCACTTTTTGGGAGAGGTTGTTTTTTTAAAGATTGTTATTTAAAATTGTTGCCTGCGCTAAGGTTTTTAAAAGAGCGTAATTTCTTTCACATTATAAAATCAAAGATTTATTTCTCAAAACCTAAGAGGAGGAAGATAAGTCCTAGCGCGATGAGAATGACTGGGATGGTTCCTTTGAGGAGGATGAGAAAGTCGCTCCACCAGAAAGCAGCGAGCAAGTAGATCCCTGCGAGGATGAGCGCGATTCCTAAGATGGCCTTGAAGGCGTGTTCTGCTGCCATGGATTTTCAAGAATGTTGCTGATTAATAAGGTTTCTTGGGATGGAAAATAGGAATTAGTGTTCTACATATCTTAAAAAAATAAAGAAGGTTCCTAGAAAGCTTTAAAAATATTGCAAAGTCCCAAGAACAAGATTAAGATGGGAATGTACCGATATTTATCTGAGATGGTGAAGGATCCTTCTGAGAGTGTGCTCGCTGTGAGACGTGACCGTTTAGTGAATTGGCGGGCTGAGCCTGTTCTTTTGAGGATTGAAAGGCCGACGCATCTTGCCCGTGCTAGGGCTCTTGGGTATAGGGCGAAAAAAGGCGTTGTTCTTGTGAGGGTGCGTGTAGTTCGCGGCGGAAAGCAGCGTCCTTCGATTCGTCATGGAAGGAGAAGCAGGAATTTAGGGCAGAGGTTTGTCATGGGCAAGAGTTATCAGTGGATTGCTGAGGAGCGGGCGAATAAGAGGTTTAGCAATCTTGAGGTGTTGAATTCTTATAAAGTGGGGAAGGATGGGGTGTCTTATTGGTTTGAAGTTATTATGGTTGATCCTGAGCATCCGGCGGTAAAGGCTGATCCTCGTTTAAATGTCTTGAAACATACTGGCCGCGTCTTCCGTGGCTTGACATCTGCGGGTAAGAAAGGCCGTGGTCACTTGTACAAGGGCAAAGGCGTGGAGAAGAATAGGCCGAGTTTGAACGCAAAGAAGGATCTTGGGAAGTAATTGAGGATATTTGCTGCTGCCTTGTTTAAGAACAGCCCGGATCTTGCTGCGAGAAGCGCTGATCGTTGGAAGATGTATTCAGAATGGCTATTTTACTGCGAGTTTGACGTCTGTTCCCTTGATGGTTTTTCTTCCTGAGTGTTGCGCGATTTTGACTGCGTATTCACCGATTTTTTCTCCGTAGGATTCAAGGACTTCTTTCATTGCTTGCTTTGCGTCTTCTGAGACGCGCCCTGCGCCGCACTTTTTGAGCAATTTTTCCATAGCTGCGAGGGGAAGGATATTATCCATAAAAAAAGTTCGCTCCCTGTTTTTATAAAGGTTTTCTTTTGAATTGGATTTTTCTGCTTGACAGCAAGGACAGTAAAAAAAAGAGAATAAGGACGACAAGGATGAGGGCGAAGAGCGCTGAGATGAAAATAAAGAGCAGGATAATTGTTAGGGGAGTGAGTGCTGCGATGAAAATTCTTTTTTTGAGTGGAATATTTTTGCTGAGTTTAAGGAAGAGGATGATTGCGAGGATGATCCCTAAAATAAAGAGGATTTCCAAAAAGGCCATATGAAAGATTATATATACTATCAGTTATAAATGTTCTTGTATGAGCGAGGAGAAGCGGGCTGAGGAAGTGAGGCGTTTGTTGGAGAATGCCGAGCGTCCGTTCTTCGTGTTTGATAAGGATTGTGACGGCTTCTGCGCGTATCTTTTGTTAAGAAAGTTTTGTGGAAAGGGGGTTGGAATGCCGGCGCAGACGTCTCCGAAGTTGGACAGGGACGCGTTGGGAAAGATTGCTGAGGCTCATCCTGATCTTGTGGTTGTCTTGGATGTTCCGATCGTAACCCAGGAGTTTCTTGATGGAGTGCGTGCCCCTGTGGTTTGGCTGGATCACCATCCTCCTGTGGGGCGGAGGAACGTGCTGTATTGGAATCCGAAAGTAGTTGATCCTGCTGCTCAGTGTGCTACAACCTACCTTGCGTGGCTTGTTGCTCAGAATGTAATGTGGATTGCTGCTGTGGGTTGCGTTGCTGACTGGTTTGTTCCCGAGTTTTTGCCTGATCTTAAGAAGAAATATCCGAAGCTCATTGGAGGAGAAGTTGACCCTGGAAAGATTTTGTACAAGACAAGGCTTGGTGAGTTGGTGAAGATTTTTTCGTTCATATTGAAGGGCAAGAGCGCTGACATGAAGAGGTCAATGGAGGCTGCTTTTTTGGTGGAGGATCCTTTTGAGGTGCTTGAGTGTTCTTCTGATGCTGGAAGGTTAATTTGGAAGAGCGCTGAAAAACAGCAGAAGGAGTATGATGGGTTGCTCGCTGCTGCGAGGAAAGAGGTAAGTGCTGGAAAGTTGTTCGTGTTTAGGTATACTGAGAACAAGACGAGTTTTACAAAGGAGCTGGCTAATGAGTTGGTGTATTTGTTTCCAGAAAAGTTTATTATTGTTGGCCGCGAGAAGGGAGGGATGATAAAGATGAGTTTGCGCTGTGGTTGGATGATAATTCCGAAAGTGCTTGAGGCCGCGTTGGTGGGTGTGGCGGGGTATGGCGGCGGTCATGATCATGCGTGCGGGGGCGCGGTAAGTGTGCTTGATTTTGACAGGTTTGTGGAGAATGTGGAGGCTGAATTATGAAGCGCTCTCTCTTGATCCTGTTTTTGTTAGGATACGCCAGTCTTGTGTCTGCGCAGGTGAGTGATTTTAATGAGTACGAATCCTTGGATATGAAGGTGGGAGTTGAAACGACGTTTGAGATGCTTCCGTTGTCGAGCGCCAGTCGTGTGGAGTTTGTGACAGCGAATTTGTCGTTCTTTCCCGGAAAGAGTGAAGCGACAGAGGTGTTGATGTTAACGCCGAAAGCGAGCCCTCTTGCTGAGATTAGCAAAGAGGGTGGCTTGTTTTATAAGTGGATGAGGCCTGAGGCTCAGAAGTTTGAGTTTGGGTTTGAGGGGTTGATCAGAGTCACGAGTGGTCTTGCTCAGGTTAAGGAGAAGGTGGAGTTTCCTCTTGTGGATTCCTTTGAGGAGTATACAAGTGGCACGGAGTTTATTGACATCACCCCGGAGATTAGGAGGAGGGCTGCGGAGATTGCGGAAGGTGAGGAGGACGCGTTTGTTGTCGCGTTTAAGGTTGCGGAGTGGGTGGAGAAGAATGTGGAGTACGATTTGAGCACGCTGACTGCTGATGTGGTGAAGCCTTCGAGTTGGGTGCTCGCGAACAGAAAAGGTGTGTGTGATGAGTTAACCAACTTGTTTATTTCGATGATGCGCTCTCTTGGTGTTCCTGCGAGGTTTGTGTCTGGGGTTGCTTATACCAATCTTGGGGGCAAGTGGGGTCCTCATGGCTGGGCTGAGGTGTATCTTGATGGTCGTTGGGTTCCGTTTGATGTGACGTATGGCCAGTTTGGCTGGATTGATCCGACGCATGTGAGGATGAAGGTTGCTGCTGATTCTGGGGACGCTTCGATTAAGTATGTGTGGCGTGCTTTTGATGCGAAGTTTAGTGCTAATGAAGTGGAGATTAGTGGTGATCTTTCTTCAAGAGGTGATCTTGTTGGAAGGCATGCTGAGATTGTGGTGAAGCCTCTGGTTGAGGATGTTGGTCCTGGCTCGTTTGTTCCTGTGGAGGTTTCTGTGAAAAATCTTGAGGGAGTGTATCTTCCTGAGAAGCTTGTGGTGACGAAGGCGCCTGAGCTTGTTGAGGAGAATGTGAAATTTGTGTTGTTGCGTCCTGGCGAGACAAGGAAGGTGTATTGGACTGTGAGGATTCCTGAGCGAGCGAGCGAGGGAGTGAGGTACGCTACCTTGTTTGAGGTGGAGGATGTGTTTCATACTGCTGGGAGCGCGAACGTGACATATCTTTGGAAGGGTGATGGTGTCTCTCGTGAGGAGGCTGCCGGTCTTGTGGAGACAGAGGGTGATAGGCGGGTGTTGAAGCAAGGCCTTGTTGTGGAGTGTCATGCCCCTGACTACGCGTTTTCGTATGAGAAGGTAGGGGTTGTTTGTGAGGTGAGGAATACGGGAAATATCATCCAAGAGGTTGAGGTGTGTTTGAAGGATGCCTGTAATCCTGTTGAGGTGAGTATTGCTGAGAAGAAGGAGGTGAGGTTTGAGGTTGGTGGGTTGAAGCTTGGGGTGAACAGGCTTGAGGTGGTTGCCGAGAATGAGGATCTTGCTGTGGGAGACGCGTTTCTCGTGAACGTGTTGAGCGATCCTGATCTCGTGATAACGAATTTTAATATTCCTGAGGTTGTTGCTTACAGTGAGAATTTTAATTTGAGTTTTATCATGTCTGTGAAGGCTCCCGTGGAGAATGTTTCTATTAAGGTGAATGAGGAGGGGGTGGTGTTTCTTCCGAGGCTTGAGGGCTCGAAGAGGGTTGTGGTGAGCACGTTTGGGAACGAGTATGTGAAGAGAAAGAGCGCGAACGTGACGATCGGTTTCAGTGACAGGAACGGGAAAGGCTATGAGTTTTCTCGTGTAGTTCCTGTGAGGGTTGAAAAGGTTCCGTTGCTGGTTCGCTTAGTGATGTGGTTGAGGTTAGCTTGAGAGTTGGACGTTTACATTGATTCCTTTTTTGTTTCTTTCTTGGTCTTGTTCTATAATTTTTTTATAACTAGGACTTGTTTCCATGAGAGTGTGTATTATTCCATTTTCTAAATAAGGTGGGTTAACGTAACGGAACTTTTTACATCTTAGCTGTGGGTTTTCTTCGTCAGGATGGAATTCTTTTTTGCTAAGTGTTCGTAAGATTCTATCGATTGTCGGATGTGATGCTGCTCTTAATTTTTCTAAGACAAAGGAATCATCTTCAAAAAGAGTATCTAAAGTAATGATGCCGCTATCAAGCGCAATACTCAAGGCTTGGGAAAGCAGGTGATATCTTCTGATGCCTTGGCTTCCTGACCAGTGTTCCCTGTTGCATCTCGCGTAACCTGTGCCGAAGCGTTCAGATGATTCTCTTGTTGCAAAGAGTATTTTTCCATGATAATTAAGAAGTGTTTCTGTGCAAAGGCGTGCTGCTTCTGGATCTATCCAATCAGCAAATTCTCTGAGAGTGTAATCTACCCTGTCTGCGCAGAGTGCAGGTGCTGGTTGTTCGAGGAGAGAGAAGTGTTTGTAGTCTACAACATCTTCTGGGTTTAATTCGTGTCTCTGAAGGATTTTAGGGAGGTTAGATCTCACAATGAATGTTTTGTGGATTCTGTCTTGAAAGTCTTCTTTTTCCTGACTTCCAATTGAGGGAATCCAGTCTACGACGTGTCCGAATGCTGTATGAGAAACATCATGGAGAAGGCCGGCTGCCTGTTCTTCGATTGATGCTCCGAGTTTTCTTAGAAGGAGCATGACGCCAAGAGAGTGTTCGTAGCGCGTGAATCCTGGAATGTGGTAAAGTTCGTCAGGCATGCCATATTGGTTAATTCTTTTGAGTCGTTGTATGGATGTTGAGTTTAGAAGTTCTAAAAGTACGGGTTCAGTGACAGAAAATTTTCCGTAGAGTCTATCTGTAAGTTCCATCACAAGAGCTTTTTATTAGGATCTTTTAAAGTTTTAGTTGCTAGGAAACCTAGATTCAAGACCACATCCCTATTCTTTCTCGCTGCGCTTCTTCTTGTGCTTGTTCAAGAATGTCGCAATGTTTGGTGTTGGGCTTGTAAGGTTTGGCTTCGGCAAGTCCGAGCCTTACGAGTTCAGTGTTGATGAGATTGGTGTTTTCATCGTATACATATCTAAGCAACCTTCCGTATTTGTCTTTGTTTGTCTCGTCTTTTTCTAAAAAGATAAGGTGTTGGAGTGTTCTCTCGGTCAAGTAGACTGTTGCTTCTTCTGCGTAGGGTTCTCCTTTTTCTGGGGCGTTGACGCAGAGGAGTCTGACTTTGTTTCCGTTTGAAAGTTCGAAAGTATCTCCATCTATAACTCTCGTGACAAGTGCTTGTTCATAGAGTGTTTCTTGGGTAGTATGACCTGTGTATTCTACTCCCTGCCATACTCCCATTGTAAGCAGGAGGATTAGTAGGATTTTGAGAAGTAAGCTTCGGTTATAGCTTGTTCGTTGCAATGAAAACACCTCTTTCCGGTAATTTTTTCTTGATTGAAGGGGATGTTAAGTGATTTTGCTCCGTCTGTTTTGTCTTTTAAGGAAGTTTCGCATTCTTCTTGGCCGCACCATGGAGCTAAGATTATTTTTTTGTTTTTTATTGCTTGTTGGAATTCTTCGAACGTGTTTGTTTTCACGGTGTTTTCTTTGAGGAATGTTTCTGCTTTTGTGTGAAGTTCTTGTTGCATCTCTTCAAGAATTTTTGTTGTTTGTTCTTTGAGGTCTTTCATCGGCACGAACGCCTTTTTCCCTGTGTCTCTTCTGACGAGAACTGCTTGGTCTTTTTCTAAGTCTCGTGGCCCGATTTCGATTCTCAAGGGAATGCCTTTGAGTTCCCATTCGTTGTATTTCCATCCAGGGGTGTGTTCTTCTCTGTCGTCCACAAAAGCGTTGAAATGCTTGAGTGTTTTTTGTGCTTGTTTGCACGCGTTGAGGATGTCTTTCTTTTTTTCTTCAGAGGATATTGGAATGATGACTGCTTGGCATTCCGCGACTGCTGGGGGCAGGATCAGTCCCTTGTTGTCTGAGTGGATCATGATCATGATGCCCAAGGATCTTGTGCTGAAACCCCAGGAGTTTTGGTAGGCGTATTGTTGCTGTCCTTCGTTGTCAAGATAGATGATGTTAAAAGCGCGTGAGAAGTTTTGTCCAAGGTGGTGGCTGGTGCATGCTTGCGCTGCCCTTCCGTTTGGAAGAAATGCTTCTAAGCTATAAGAGTAGTCTGCGCCTGCGAATTTTTCTTTTTCTGATTTCCTTCCTTTGAGTGTTGGAATGCACAAGAGTTCATTGTAGCATTGGTCGTAGATTTCAAGCCTTTCTCGTACTTCTGTATCTGCTTCTTGTTTGGTTGCGAAGACGGAGTGTCCTTCCTGCCATAAAAATTCTCTGGAGCGGAGGAAGGGGACTGGGTTGCGGAATTCCCATCTGACGACAGAGTTCCATTGGTTGAGGAGTAAGGGCAAGTCTTTGTAGGATCTGATCCATTTTGCGTAGGCGGCGTACATAATGGTTTCTGAGGTTGGTCTTATCGCGAGTCTCTCGTTGAGTTTTGTTTCTCCTGCGTGCGTGACCCACGCCACTTCCGGGCTGAATCCTTCGACGTGTTCTTTTTCTTTGGTGAGAAGGCTTTCTGGAATAAACAAGGGAAAGTAGGTGTTTTTGACGCCTGTTGCCTTGAATTTTTTGTCTAAGTATTCTTGGATTTTTTCCCAGATATAGTAGGCTCTTGGTCTAAGGATGTAGCATCCTGAAACGTCTGAGTATTCAATGAGTTCTGCTTTTTGGAGGAGTTGCGTGTACCATCCTGAGAAGTCTTGTTCTTTTGTTACTGTTAACCCAAGTTCTGCTGCCATGAAGGTTTTGGGCGAGAAGGTGGCTTTTAATTGTTTCGGCTTTCAGCTTGTATCGATGTTTTTTCCGTAAGGATGGATGAGACGCCATCCTTCTGGTTTTTTCTTGACTGTGAAGCCGCTCTTGAGTTCTTGTTGTGTTCCGCTTTTTAGGGTGATAAGCGCGACGTAGTCTACGACAACTTCTGTGGGTGTTTCTGATCTAATTGAAGTAGAGGTTACCATGATACTTGTTGCTGCGTCGAAGAATTTGCTCATTTCTTGTTGAAAGGTTGTGAGATCTTTTGCGGTGGGTTCTATTTGTTTGAAGCCTTCGCTGATGAGGCTGTACATAACGCTGTAGTCTTTGTTGTTTAATGAGGTATAATACTCTTTGACGATGTGTTCTGCCCCTGTTTCAGTTGTTTCTGAAGTGCATGCTGAGAGAAGAATGAGAAGAAAAATAAGAAAGGAGGGTTTTTTCATAGAGGTTTAGCATCCGCCGACCATGCCTGGGAGTTCTTCGAGGACTGAGATGTCTCCGCCTGCGATTTGCATGGCGTATTGGATCATATTTTTTGGATACCACGCTGCCTTCCATTTATAAACTTCTCGGAGGATTTCCGCGTCTGAGGAATCTGTGTTTAAGAGGAGCCAGAAGGTGAGGGTTTGAAGGGCGGGATTGTGGCTGCATCCGCATCTGAGTTCTCCGTTGGAGTCAACGCCTTGTGCTCCGATGCCGCAGCAGAATTCGCAGGAGATGCCGCGTGGCGCTGCCGCTAAGCCGAGGTATCGTTGCCAGAGTTCTTGGTTGTCCTGGACTTGTTTTTTTAATGCAGAGTATCCATTTTGCATGAGTGTCAGAGAATTAATTGGATCATCAAAACTAATGCCCATTGCTTCGCCGTATTCTGGCGTTCCTGTCGGAACGATGAGTGCGAGTGCGTCGTCTGCGGTTTTTATTGTATCAAGGGGAAAGACTGCTGCGATGCCTTGGGGCGTGGAGTGGATTTGGGTGATGTCCACAGTGTCAAGATTTGCGTTGCCTCTTTTGAGGTTGATGATTCTGGTTGCTGAGTCTACGATACTGGTGCCTTCTAGGGACAGGAGAAGGAATTGGTTAACGATAACGAGAACTGCGACGAGGAGGAGTGCTGAGAGCGCCCATCCGTTGAGGAGGCTTTCTCCTTTGTGGTCAAGGTGTGGCCCTGGTGTTGGAGCGCTTGGCGCCGAAAAGGTTAATGGTGTCTCTTTCGGGTCTTCTGTCGTTTTCTCTTCTGCCATTTTCGTCTGGTTTGTCTTACTTGTATAAATAAGTTATGTTTAATTTACGGGCGTATTTTTCTCTGATGAAAAAGAAAAGTGTTGCAAGAAGGACAGCTCCTCCAAGAACCCAGTAAAAAATTTTGAGTGATTTGAAAAAGGGGATTCCAAGAAGGACGAGGCCAAGATTGAGGGTGAGGGCGTTGCGCGAAACTGAGTGTTTTTTGAAGTGGAGAAAGGCCATGAGGATGAGGAAGAGGAGTGCGGCGGTCCAGAAGTAAGTGCTATACGCTGGGAGGAACGCGAGAGGCATGCCGCTCAAGCTGATTCCGAAGAGTGAAGCTAGTGAGATGAATCCTGTGCAGAGGTTGTGGCAGGAGCTAGGAACACTTCCAAGGAATCCCGCTCCTCCTGAGGCGCTTCCGAAGAGAGAAAGTGTTTTTTGTTTGAGGCGTTGCAGCATGTTATTTGTTAGTTGTGTATTCGATAAGTATCTCGTCTTTGTCTCGCAGGAGGTAATTTTCAAAGTCAAGGTTTTCATTCCCATTCACAAACATTTTGAGTGTTCCTTTGTCTGTGCAGTGGTCAAGGATGCATTCGTTGCTGAAGGTCTTTCCCCAGACATCAAAGAAGTAGCCGAGTTTGAGTGTTTTTGTTGTGGGCTTGTTATTTTCGAGGTGGATGATGCCGTCTGGTGCGTGGGTGTGCGTTGGCGCGTGAACTTGTCCTAAGCCGATGTTTGCGGGAATGACTTGCTCTTGGCCGTTGATCTTGATGATAAGATGAGGGTGCCAATGGATTGGTCCTGCGGGAAGGTCTGCGGCTCCTGTGGGTATATCATTGTTATTGTTGAAACTGTAATAGATGATTCCAGTAATACCGAGGAAAAGAAGGGTAAGAATGATCCAGCTCTTGGTGTTCATGAAAGAAGGTTTTTTAAGCTTGTTTTTAAAGGTTGTGAAGGTTAACTCTACTATCTATTGGGTTTAGTTTTGATAAAAAAGTGTGAAGGACAAAATTCTTTCGGAAAATTTTGAGAAACTTATTTAAAAGCAAAGGTCTTAGAGGGGTGGATGAAGCGATGTGGTTCAAAAAGGGAGAAGAAAGTTGAGAAAGACAAAGAGTGGTTAAGAAATTGGAACAATTCCTAGCTTTGGGATTGGTGTATTTGGTGTTCCTTCAGGATGGAGAGTGGGGTTGGCATTTGAATATTATGAACAAAAGCGTTCCTATTGAGGTGGGCGATGCAGTTGAAGGTTTTCTTTAAAGATATGGAAGACAAATATTTTAATGAGGGTAAAGGGAATTCTTCCTCATGGAGCAGCATAGAAGAATTCAACACAATCTTTTTATAAGATAAGGCTTTTCAAAAAAGAATGAGAAAAATTTTTGTTTTAATATTTTTATTATTTATGGCCTCTGCTGTTCTAGCTGTGGATCTTCCTATTGGCGTGCAGAAATTGATTGAGCATGAGCGTGGAATAGCGTTGAGCATTACGTTTCTTGCGGCGTTCTTGGGAGGGATGATTAGTTTTACGTCGCCGTGCGGCTTTGTTCTTTTTCCTGTCTTTTTCTCTTATGTGTTTCAGGAAAGGAAGAAAGCTTTGGTGATGACGTCTCTTTTTTCCTTCGGGTTGTTGATTGGCTTTACGATTGTGGGGGTGATTGCGGGTGTTCTTGGAAACTTTTTTAACGCGTACAAGGAGACGTTTGCGCTTGTCGCTGGGTTGATGATGATTGCCTTTGGGGTTATGTTGTTTCTTAACAAGGGGTTCGGGTTTTCTGCTCCGAAGCTTGAGAGGAGGACGCCGTTGGGCTTGTTCTTGTTTGGCTTCTTGTTCTCCTTTGCCTGGAGCCCGTGCATTAGCCCAATTCTTGGGGGAGTGTTCTTACTTGCCGGGTTGAGCGGGTCTGTAATAAAAGGAATGATATTATTATTCTTTTTCGGTCTCGGAGTTGTTGTGCCGTTGCTTGTGCTGTCTTATGTTTCTGACAGGTTTGATTGGAGTCAGAAGGTTCAGGGAAAGCAAAGGGAGTTTTCAGTGTTTGGAAAGAAGGTTATTACAAATATGTATAATATTGTGGGCGGTTTCTTTCTGGTGAGTATTGGGAGTATTACATTGCTCTTCAAGGGCACGCAGTTCTTTCAGATATATATTCCTCAGGTGCTTCCATGGTCGATGAATGTATGGGCGATGTTGAACAGCGCGTTTTTGAGAGGGTTCTTTGTTTCTAAATTCGCGAATATGCTTGGAGTAGTGTTGGGTGGGATTGTTTTAATTATTCTTTTTTTAAACATAAAAAAATTGATGAGGAAGTGAGCCCGGAGGGATTTGAACCCCCATCAGTTGGTTACCTCTAACTCATGGAAAGCGTATGGTGCTTTTTCTCGTTGAAGTATCCGAAGCCAACCATTCTGTCCGAGTTAAACTACGGGCCCTTGATTGTTTGGTTGCTGAGTGATTTAAAAGGGTTGTGTGGAGAGTTTAAAAGGATTTTGGAGAAAGTGCAGTTCTGGTTTGCGGATGGGGTGGAATAGTTTTTGAAAAAGAGAGAGTTTTGTGAAAGTGAGCTGTAAAGTAAACGACACCTAATTTTAATGCAATGGTCGGCGAAGCCGAAAAAATCTCGAGTTTGAGAGCCCGAGCTTTTTATCAGTAATCTGCGAAGCAGACAATAGTTTTAGGTGTGCCCGCTTAATTTACTTAATTCATGCGTATTGTAAACTTTGATTTTATTTTGTTCTTTCAGTTTTTTGTCATTACTCCAAATCGCACAATTCAATTTTAATGCGAGAGCAAAATAAGCCATATCATCAGGATCTGGAGTAATTTTTTATGCTTCTTCAACATAAGGAACAAGTTCTTCAAGTGAAATGATGGCTATTCTTCTTTTGAGTATTTCAAGCAGTCTGAAAAATTCTTCCTATGTTCTTTCTGTTTTCTCAAGGATTTCATCTTTGTGTTTTTCCAGTTCTGTGAAAATGTATTCTGGTGTAAAGAGATGAAATGAGCCGCTAAAGAGAATGGTATAAGCGAAGCTATCTTTAATCAAAGCTGAAAATAGAACATTAGCATCAATGACAATATCCATATTTATCTCGCCATTTTACGTAATCTGTTGCTTACAGATTTGCTGACTTCTTTACCTAATCTCAAAGCATCCACTTCGGTAAGTTTACTCTTTTCTTTAAATTTTCTAAGAAAATCCATGTCTTCTATCTTCTGTCTAAATGCTTGCCGAGCTACTTCAGACCAATTCATCTCTGGAAAAGAGTCCATCTTCTTCTTCATTTCATCCGGAACAGCTAATGTTAGGGTTGTCATTTTATACCTCCTGCATTATGTGCATATAATCATATTATGTGTAAGTATTTAAAGGTTTCTTCGGTTAAGATAGTAACTTATGGATGTGGTGAATGCAAAAACACTTGGAATGGATGACGCAACAGCAAGCCAAATGGCTGGTCAAGGATTTCTAATGATTTCAGGATATAAACTATCTAAATAAAATTTATTTACGAAGTAAAGACTATCTGTCCAAAGGACTGCCCGAGCCAAAAAATTTATTTCGTTGAACGTATGGGGTTTTGAGAAGTTGCGAAGCAATTTTCCATTGTCACTGTAGTTTTTTAGATTTAATTTACTAATCAATACCGGGCAAAGCGAGACTAAAGTTGGGGGGCTTAAGAGTAGATTTCTTTGATTCAAATGCAAAATTATTTAAATAATATAGATATTATTTCCATTATGAAAAAGAGGATTTGTTTTATTATCTTACTTCTGTTTGTCTTGGTGGGCTGTACCGAGTCTCCTGGAGTAGAAGACCCACCATCTAAGGATATTGCCGACGTTGTACAATTTCCTGAGCAAGAAGGAGTCATAGATTCTCCTGAAGCGAATGAGTCAGATCCGATTGTTAAGGAGGAAATATTAGATGGGGCTAAAGTTCAACATGA
>DASRUL010000008.1:0-10197 GCA_035655455.1 Candidatus Nanoarchaeia archaeon
ACTTTCCAAATTCTTCGGAGCAACAGTCTCGATCCTGTTTAACTGGTACAATATACTTGCCAACTCAACAGTTTTCGAATACTCACCATGCACAATCAAAATCTTCTTTGGTTTCGGTTCCATCCTATGAATCCACGCCGTCAACTGCTTAAAATTCGAATGACCAGAAAACCCATGAATATGATGAATCTCCATCTTCACATTCACCATGTCCTGACGCTTACTTCCGCCTTCAGTAAATGCAATCTCCCGCTCACCCTCAACAAGACGCCTTCCCAAACTTCCAACGCCTTGGTAACATGTTAAGACACAGGCGTTCTTCGAATTCTCCGCAAGATGCTTAAAATAACTTAACGAGGCGCCACCCGTCAACATCCCAGACGTCGCCATGATAATATACGGACCCTTGCTCTCAATTATCTCAGCCATCTCCTTTTGGCTCGCCACCCGCTTGAAAAAATCACTTAAAAAGGGATTCTCGTCCTTCTGGAAAATGGCAGTCCTCACACGATGATTGAAAAAATCAGGATACGCAGTATGAATCGCTGTGACATCCCACAACATGCCCTGCAAATAGATCGGCATTTTTGGGATAAGGCCATCACACATCGCCTTCTCAAGAATCAACATAATCTCTTGGCTCCTTCCTACCCCAAGCACAGGCATCAACACCTTTCCCTCTTTCTCGGCAACGCTCTTAATGATATCCACAAGACACTGCTCACTTTCCATCCTCGTCGGAGGAACATCCCTTCTACTTCCATACGTGCTCTCCATCATCACCGTTTCAACTCGAGGAAACCTATAATCCGAAGCGCCAAGAAGGTTCGTATTCTCAAAATTGAAGTCTCCTGAATACAAAAAGTTGTGGACCCCGTTTCCAATGTGCAAATGACACAACGAACTCCCAAGGTTGTGACCGGCATTATACAGCGTCAACCTTATATCGGGAGCAATGTCAGTGACTTCCCCATAATCCAAACAAATCGTATGCTTCACAAACTCCTTTACATCAGTACTTGAATAAATGCTCTCGCCACCCTCCTTCTCAGCAAGACTCACATAATCCAAGGTCAACAACGCAGCGACATCCCTTGTCGGGGCAGTCATGTATACAGGGCCGCGGTATCCCATCTTAAACAAGTACGGCAACGTCCCAACGTGGTCCAAGTGCGCATGACTGATCACAACAGCGTCCAACTCCTGAATGTTAAACTCGGGCGCGTCCAAGTACGGAAACATGCTCTCAGGAGGCGCAGCAACATTCACCCCACAATCCAACATCACCTTACTCTCAGGCGTCTGCAACAAGAAGCAACTCCTTCCAACCTCCCTGCCAGCACCAAGCACAGCTACCCTAATCCACTCTTCTTTTCTGCCACGCGTCCAATCCTCATAAATCCTTTTTCCCACCTTGTGCAGAAACTTTCTTCTATATTCAGACTCTTGATACAACACCTGACGAATATTCTCAATCAATGGGCTTCTAATTGGAGGAATCCTTCGCACCACAGGCACCCATAACGTCTCTTTTTTAATCTCCTTCAAGACTTCTCCTCCCTGCCCAATCGCCATCCCTGGCTTCTCAGCCTCAATAATCACCCGAGAACGCTGCACATCGAAGATAATACTCACCTGACCACACTCGACGCCTAAAATTTTCTCAATAATCTCCCTAGCTTTCTCAGGATTGACCGTCAGCTTTGGATCAACCCTCAACTCCACGCGTTTCTTAATACTCTCAACAACCTGCTTAATCGCCCCTTGGTTGTCTAAGAAAAAGTTGACATTCTTTGTGTACAAAACAATATTCGCTCCCTCGAATACGGCATCTGAAATATCCGCGTTCTCAGGAATATACTTCATAACCTCATCCAAAATCTTTACCATAGTTTTCAAAACCTTTCTTCAACTGCAGAATCTTTTAAGCAAGCTTGGACTCAAGCTGCTTCGTCATAATTTTCCTGGCGCCTTCCTTTGTAATAGACACAATATCGATCCCACCGCCAGAGCCAGTATCACGCTCCATCGCAGCGCTCACAGCCTTTGTCGCAAGCTTTACCGCTTCGTCCATAGACACATCCTTCACATAGCCTGCCTCCAACACTCCAGTCGCGAACATCATCCCAGAACCATCAGTCACATAATCATCATACTTCGTCACGCTGCCATCGTACCCGAGCTGAAACAAGTGAAAGCCCTCATTATCCTTTCCCCCAAACAAAAATCCAGTAATTCCAGGAATCATACTCATCTTTCTGATATTATTATACACCAAATTCGCCAGCAAGTTCGCAGCCTCTTTTACCTTCACCTTCTTTCCCTTTCTTAACTCCTCAAGCTTCACCTGCGCCTTAATCAGCTTCACCAAGAGCTGGATGTCAGAGACATTCCCAGCAACAGTCAACGCCATCTCCTCATTCAAGAGCAACACCTTCTCCATCTTCTTACTTGAAACAATCTGACCACCAAGCGTCATCTTCTTATCAGCAGCGAGAATAATCCCATCCTTCGCAACAATACCTACCGTCGTCGTTCCAGTCTTAAACAATTGATGCTCCATCACAACCATCCTCCTTCAAGAATCAAGGTTTCACTAGTATCTTCCTCTTTCTATATAAAGCTTACGGATGCTTGGGGTGTTATGCTGAGTCATAATTATTGCACAGTTATAACATAGTTGATTTTGGTGTCCACATTCAAGAGGTGAATGAAGATGAAATATACACAATGGACACCAAAATTAAGGAGATATGTTATCAATCAATGGAAGTTAGGAATTACCCCCATTACTGAAATTGCTCGGCAGAGAAAAGTGCCGAGACGAACACTCTATGTCCTGATCGAGAAGTACAAAATAGGGGGGTATGCCGCTCTCGAACCCAAACCTAAAGGAAGAAAGAAAACAGCTTTAAACCCCGCGTTCGTTGATTTAATCAAGAAAGAATACTCCGAATACAAATTCGGTTCGTACAAGATGTGGATGAGAATGAAAGCTAAAGGGTTCGGTGTTTCTCAAAGAAAAATTCAAGAGATCTACAATCAAGAAGGCTACGAACTCAACAAAAGAAAAAGACCCGGACAGATAAAATACGTCAGTTACGAATACGAAAGCCCTCATGACCTTTGGCATACCGATTGGACAGTTTGCCCTTTCACAAAAAAACAAATGATCGCTTTCATCGATGATTGTACCCGTGTCCTGATTCACGCCGAATATTTTGCACACGCTACAACAGAGAACACGATACTCGCGTTAGCGAACGCGATCGAAAGATGGGGAAAACCAAAAATGATCCTCACAGACAACGGAACACAATTCACACCAGCCAGATCAGATAAAGGCCCATTCACCCAATGGTGCGAAGAAAGACACATAAAACACATATTAGGACGAATCCACCATCCGCAAACGAACGGAAAAATCGAACGATGGTGGGGAACCTACAAAAGCGAATACGATGAACGATTCAAAAATCTTGAGGACTACCTCAAGTTTTATAATCAAAAACGACCCCACCAAAGCTTAGGATACTTGACACCGATAGAAAAACTAACCAAGTGTGCAAACAATACGGTTTAGCATATTTTATTTCAGAAGTATAATATTTCCCCTTCCTTTCTTAATCTTCTCAATTTTTCCCTTCGCCTCCAATTCTGTCAGTAACAACGACACCTTCGCCTCAGACAAAGGAAAATATTTCCTTAACTCCTTTTGCGTTATCCTTCCCCCTTGCTCTTTCATCACTTGCAAAACACCCTCAACATCGGGAGAAACCTTTTCCTCTCCACCTATCTTTTCCCTCACAAGCGTCGTCGCACCTTTCTCATTCTTCTTATACAAGAGGGCGCCAGCTCCTATAACCACAAGAACAATTATCCCAACAAGCACCCACTCACTTCTTCCGGCACCCTCAAACAATCCCTCATCCAACTCAGGCTCGTCAGCCTCAGCAAGAATAAGATCCTCCTCAGCAAAATCAGGAAGCACAAACATATCCACCACAAATGAACCCTCCTCATCAACGCTTACAATCTCTTTCGCAATAATCTCTTCCTTTAACCACACTGTAATTGTATACTCCCTTTCAGGACTTACTTTAAACGAATACTCTCCAGTATTTGACACTAGCCTTTGCATTGGAGAAGAATCAATCTCAACAATAACATTCCTCACCTTCTGCAATGAGGGCGTGTACACTGAGCCATGGATTTCAGCAGCAATCGCCATCGCGCTAAGCACCATTATCATCACTCCCATCAGGATAAGCAGCCTCATATCCTTTAAGAAAAGAAAATACGTATAAAAATGTTGCTGTAAAGAAAAAGGAGGCAAAATCAACCCCTGTAAAGCTTCACTCAGGACCATAAACCTTTTCCTTAACACTTCCTGAAAGCATCTTTATAAAGAAACCTTCCTAGAACTTGTCAACAACAACACCTTTCGGAGGTTTACCATGAAAAAAACAATAACCATTTTTATCTTAGGAGCGTTCCTCCTCAGCATAATGCCCCTGGCGCTTGCAGACGGAGACAGATCGGATGTTCGTATGGATTCTGACCAATCTTCAGGAAGAGATAGCACAGACAGAGAAACAAGAACAGAAACAAGAACAGAAACAAGAACAGACGCCGACTCAGGCAGAGCTGGCCTCACCACTAAAACAAGGACAGAACTCCGCACAAAAATTAGAGAGCGACAAGAAGAGGGAAGAAAAGAGAGAGAAGAACGACGAGAACAACGTACTGAGCTAAGAGAAGACTTCAAAGAAGCGCGAATGCGCTACAAAGAAAAGGCGCAGGAATTCAGGAAACTCAGCGAAAAAGTCAAAGAATGCAAAGATGATAACTCGGAACGATGCATCACCCTTAGAAAAGAAACGCGGCTAGAAGCAAAGGCGCACCTTCTAAGGACAGCAGACAAGATCCTCGCCCTTCTGGAAAGAACAAAGGAACGCATCGAACAATCAAACAGCAAGATCAAGACAGAACTTGTCGCAGAACTTGACGCAGGCATCAGCGAGGTCACCGCTATCAAAGCAAGAATAGAAGCGCTTGAAGGAGACGCAACGCGCGACGAGATTAAGGGCTTAAACAAGGAGCTCAAGCAAGTATGGAAGGACGCGAAGCACTCAGTCAAACTCAGTATCGGACACACCATCAACTTCGGCGTTCACGGCGTCCTTGTTAGAGCTGAAAAACTCGAGACAAGACTCGAGACAGCCTTGGAAAAGCTCGAAGCCAATGGAAAAAACACAGACGCAGCAGAGGCGCAACTTGAAGCGTACAAGCAACACCTCATAAAAGCAAGAGAATTCGCAAGACTGGCGCAAGCGGAGTTTGACCGCGCACGACACTCAGACAAAGACTTTGACACTTTCGTGAAAAAAGGGCATGATTTCCTTGTCCAAGCACGCGCAGAACTCACCCTCGCACACGATGGCCTCAAAATGGTGATGAAAGAGATCAGGGCCATCCAAGGACAAGCCCTTCTTGAAGCAGAAACTGAAGACGTCGAGACAGAGGCAGAGCTTGAACTATCAACCGCGACAGATGACACCCTCGCTACAGCAACAGGGGCAGCAAGCGTTGTCATCTGAATTTTTCCTTTTGGAAACACTTAAAAACAAAGAAACCCTCAACGAGCACTTATGAAAAGGCTTTTTATTCTTTTTGTTTTATCAGTCCTGCTCATCGCAGGATGCGCGCAACCGCAAGAGGAACAAGCAACGCCACCCGCGGCAACACCACTTGACGCTTCCCTTGAAGAAACAAACCAACTCCAAGAAGAACTCAACCAAGATGAAGTCAACACTTTAGACCAAGAACTAGAAACCTTAGATGAAGAATTTCAATATCTCTAATTTTTACTCTATTATAACTCTCACAGAATCGCTTAGCGCCTCTTTTCCATCTTTGTAGAGATTGACCCCACACACGTATGTCCCAATGTCACTCTTCTCATCATCAATAATCAAGAGGTGGAAGTCCCTCCTCTCCCCAGAATCCAAGGAGATCTCCTTTGACTGCGACGTTCCTGTCTCCTGAATGTCACATATGAACTTCGGCTTCTTTCTCGTGTTCGCCTCAAGAGAAGTCTTCACCTGAAACCTCGCAGGTTTGCTCCCCAGATTCTTTATCGCAATTCCAATTCCATCGCTCTTCCCCTGCTTTATTACAGTAGAACTTCTCGTCAACGTAAGCTCATTGTCGATATTTTCCAATGTCTGAAGATCCTTATCAGCGTTCGCAAACGCAGCCCGCGTCAAGTCGTCAATCTTAAGAAAAATCCCCCTCACGAACGTCAACCCCAATGTCAAGAGCACAACACCAAGAATAATCACGATCACCGTCGTCATCGACAACTCAATCGCACCTTTCTTCACCCCTTTCCTCTTGCTCATTCTGAAGCTCTTAGCACTCAATTATTATATAAAGATTTCTAACACCCAAAGTTTGTCTTATCATAGAGCATGACCTTCCTAAACAAAAATCCATTTTTCCTCAGATAATAAATGGGGCGAGAGGGACTTTCATAACCACTTCGGTTACTTTGAACCCCCGACATCTACGGCTTCAGCGTAGTGCTCTCCCAGGCTGAGCTACCGTTCTGGTCTCAAAAGCCGAAGCTTTCAAAATCCCCATATTCCCAGCCTAAAAAACCATCCTCTAGGCATTTATATAAATGTTTTCGTTTACCCCCAGAGGATGCATAAAAAAGTTCTTCTCGCATGCCCAACAGCAGATGTCAAAGCCTACTGCCTTGAACCTTACATCCAAGCACTCAAAAAACTTACTTACCCCAACGTAGACATTCTCTTAGCAGACAACTCAGCAACAGACTCTTACTCGAAAAAAATCCAAGCACTCAATATCCCCTGCATCAGAACAGCATGCCTTCCCTCAATTCCAGAACGCGTCATCAACAGCAGAAACATCCTCAGACAAAGAGCGCTAGAAGAAGACTATGACTATTTCTTCAGCTTGGAGCAAGATGTCATCCCGCCAGCAAACATCATTGAGCTCTTACTTGAACCAGAAGAAGACATCGTCTCAGGAGTAACACCTCACCTCCTCCTCAAAAACGGAAAAGCCAGCGAAATAGCTCTCTTAGGGCTTGATGACAAAAACAACCCAGGAAAGTACCTCTTCTTCGACTACAAAGACGCACTAAGATACAAATCAGGAATCGTGCCTGTGGACTACGCGGCCATGGGATGCCTTCTCATCTCAAGAAAAGTCTTAGAAAAAATCACCTTCAGATGGGAACCACGACCAGACACCCAAGGAGAAACAGACGTCCACTGGGACGACATTTGTTTTTGCAATGATATAAAAAAACTCGGCTTCCACATCCACGCGAACGTCGCAGCAAAATGCGATCACCTCTATCACGGAGGATACTCAGCCACGCTTGGGAATACCCAGCACATCACAAAAACAAAACGTTCGCTTTAAAAGCTACATTTAAATATCTCTGCTCAACAAACAAACCAATCATGCAGGAACCAAAACTTACACAAACACACTGGTCCAAAGAATTAGAAAAAGAAGCCTACGAACACTGGAAAGCAACAAAGCCTTACACTTTCAACAAGAAAACAAGAAAAAAAATCTACTCCATCGACACACCACCCCCTTACATCAACGCGCCCATCCACATCGGACACGCCACAACCTACGTTCTCATGGATATGTTCGCGCGCTATCATAGAATGACCGGCCACGAGGTCTTATTCCCTTTGGGACTAGATAGAAACGGACTACCTATCGAAATGGCGGCAGAAAAAAAATTCACCATCAGAGCACACCAAGTCAGCAGAGAAGAATTCGTCGCCAAATGCAAACACCTCCTCAGCGAAGCAGGAACCATCACCGTTGACTCTTTTTTAAAACTCGGCATCAGCTTCAACTCCTTCGCCCAAGGAGAGAACGCAGGAGACATCTATGAAACAGACTCGCCATCATACAGGGCACTCACCCAAAGCACCTTCATCGACTTGTGGAACCAAGGACTCATCTACGAAGACGAACGCATCAACAACTGGGACCCAGAACTCAGAACAACCATCGCAGACTCAGAAATCGAATACAAAGACATCCAAAGCATTTTCAGCGACATCAACTTCACCGTCAAGGAAACACAAGAGAAACTCACTATTGGAACAACACGACCAGAACTCATCTGCAGCTGCGGCGCAATCATCTACAACCCAAAAGACACGCGATACACACACCTCCAAGGAAAAAAGGCCATAACACCGCTCTACAACAAAGAAGTTCCCATACTCGCACACCCCTTAGCGCAAATAGACAAAGGAACAGGACTCGTCATGATGTGCTCAGCAGGAGACCTCTCGGACATCCAATTCTTCAGAGAAATGAAATTAGCACCAACTATTTCTATTAGCATGGACGGAACCATGAACAGCAACGCAGGATTCTTACAAGGACTCAAGGTCAAAGAAGCACGCAAACGCATCATCGAAGAACTCAAACAACAACACTTACTCCTTACACAAAGAACCATCAGCCACAGAACACCCCTCTCAGAACGCAGCGGCGCAGAACTAGAATTTATCTCCATGAAAGAATTCTACCTTAAGCAACTTGACTACAAAAAAGACATGAAAAAACTAGCAAACAGCATCAACTTCTACGCCCCAGAATCAAAAAAACTCCTCCTCGACTGGATAGACTCAGTCTCCATCGACTGGCCCATCTCAAGAAGGAGATACTACGCAACGGAAATTCCTTTATGGTATTGCACCCGGTGCAAGACCGCACACCTCCCTCCAAAAGGGGCATACTACCAACCCTGGAAAGAACATCCTCCTTTCAAGAAATGCAGTAAATGCAACAATAAAGAATTTTTAGGGGAGCAACGCGTCCTCGACACATGGTTTGATAGCTCAATAACACCCCTTTACATCTTAATGTACGAACGAGACAACAAATTTTTCAAAAAAGCATTCCCCTGCACTCTCAGACCCTCAGGAAAAGAAATCGTCAGAACATGGGGATATTACACCTTATTACGCTGCTACCAATTAACTAAAAAAAGCATCTTCCGCGACCACTGGGTTAACTATCATATTCTCGATGAACACGGCAAAAAAATGAGCAAGAGCGTCGGCAACGTTATTGATCCGCAAAAGATTATTGACTTGTACGGCGCAGAACCCTTTAGACTCTGGGCAGCTGTAGAAGGAAATTTGGCCCAAGGAGACTTCCGCTGCAGCTTCGAACGTATCCAAGGAGCCTCAAAAACCATCACCAAACTCTGGAACATCGCGCGCTTTGTTTCTCTTTTCCCACCAGCAAAAAAACCAAAAAGACTCTTACCCCTTGACCAATGGATCCTCAACGAAATCAATCATATTATCCTCCTTTCCAAAGAACACTACGAACAGTATGATTTCCACACTCCAGCCCTCACCCTAAAGCACTTCCTCTGGGAAACCTTCGCCTCCCATTATTTGGAGCTAGCAAAATCACGCCTCTACAATCAAGACAATACTTTCACACAAGAAGAACATCGCTCAGGGCTTTACACCATACATTCGGCTTTCACCCTTTTATTAGAACTCCTCGCGCCAATCACTCCAATGATCACCTACCACCTCTCTAAGGAACTCTACAAAAAAAATATCCACGAAGAACCCTTCCCCAAACCAGAAAAACCAAAAAAATTATCCTTCACAACTCAAGAATTAATCGAACTCAACAGCACTATCTGGAAGTTCAAAAAAGACAACACGCTCTCCTTGAAAGACTCATTCTCAACACTTACCCTCCCTAAAAAATTCAAAAAACTAGAGAAAGACATTAACGCCTTACACCATCCACACACTATCAAGTACGGAAACGAACTCAACATCGAACGCTAATGGAAAAATTCAAACTCAAGAAATTCGTACAAGAACTCAAATCTATTAGGGGAAGACACACAGAATTAGTAAGCGTCTACATCCCCGCAGGATACGACCTCAACAAAATCATCAGCCATCTCGCACAAGAGCAAGGAACAGCGTCCAATATCAAAGACAAAATAACACGAACAAACGTCATTGACTCCTTAGAACGCATGATCAGACACCTAAGACTGTTCAAACAAACCCCCCTAAACGGATTAGCAGCCTTCGCAGGAAACACCGCAAGCCAAGAAGGAAAACAAGACATCAAGGTCTGGAGCAT
>DASRUL010000009.1:0-4611 GCA_035655455.1 Candidatus Nanoarchaeia archaeon
ATCAGGACTCAGCAGGAATGAAACGATTGCTGCGCGTTTCGAACGCTGCGATCCTGAAAAGAGACAAGCATTCAACCTTGCACTTAAAGGGTCACGTCTCAACGATCTGGCTCTTCTTGTAAACCTCACCCAGCGAGACGCGCTTATCATACTTGAAGTCAATCCTCTTGGTCTTCAAGGAAATATCCATCAGGCAACAATCCAAGGCTTCACAAAAAAAGAACCCCTCAACTTCTCCTTTCAGGCAACAATCCAAGGCTTCACAAAAAAAGAACACCTCAACTTCTCCTTTCCCAACCTCTACCATCACCGATACACCCTCCAAAATGTTTTTTTCGAAGGATCAACCAAAGAAAAACTTTACAAATATTACGAAACATTCTTCATTGGCAACCTTACACCTACAGAGAATCCAGGGCTCGTTTCCCACTTTAATGCTCCAACATCTACAATCACTTCAGAAGAACTAAAAGCAATCGATCCAAAAAACATTCTCTTCGTCATCGTTCCATTATATAACTCCTCATTTAACTCAACACCCCTTCATTACGGCAACTATCTCGATTTCTCTCAGATCAACCTAAACAAAGACTACTTCCTCGACTACCAACACCTCTCTAAGAAAGGCACGACTTACATTGCAGAAGAAATTTGTGAAGCGGTGAGCAGCTAATGGTTATTTTCACAAGCTGGGAATATCTTGCCTTTCTTGCATTTTCGGTCATTATTTTTTACAGCGTCAAACACTCATGGAGACCTTTCGTTCTTGCGCTCACAGGCATTATTTTCTATACTTATCATGCAGGCCTCTATGTTTTCCTTATCATCCTTGAAGCCCGTGCCTACTTCCTCGCAAAATACAAAACAAGATACCTCTTTTTTATCTCTATCATCATCTCAGCTACCATTCTCGTTTACTTTAAATACAAACAACTCTTCTTTGGATTCGTTCAATGGGACGCCTTCCTCCCAACAGCCGCCATCCCCCTAGGAATCTCCTTTTTCACCTTTGAATTCATCCACTATCTTGTAGACGGATCAAAAGGAAAAATTGACAACCCAACGCTAAAAGACCACTTCGCATTCATCTTCTTTTTCCCAAGCATGATAGCAGGACCAATCAAACGCTACCAACAATTCGTCCCCCAAATCTCCAACGCTGTATTCTCCTTAGACAACGTTTTCAACGGAACTTTCCGCATCATCATCGGCTTCTTCAAGAAAATCGTCATCGCAGACACCCTCGCCCTCTTCTCAGCGTCGTTAACAAACCCTCAGTTCGTTTCAGCAGCAGATCCTCTCGACATAACCCTCAGACTCCTCGCATTCTCCTTCAAAATCTACATGGACTTCTCCGCCTACTCGGACATCGCACTCGGAAGCGCGGCCTTATTCGGAATTTATCTTCCTGAGAATTTCAACTGGCCCTACCTTAGCAGAAACATCGCAGACTTCTGGAAACGATGGCATATCAGCCTCACAAGCTGGTTTATAGATTACATCTACAAGCCTTTAGGCGGCAGCAGGAAAATAATTTCCATCACAATCCTTAATGTGTTTATCGTCATGAGCATTTCAGGACTATGGCACGGCGCATCATGGAATTTCCTCATCTGGGGACTCTATCACGCGTTCTTCCTCGCACTTTATCATTTTTACAAGCGCTTCAACATGCCCTCCTTCCCCAGAATCATCAGCGTCCCCCTCACCTTTATCATTGTCACTCTCGGATGGACGTTCTTCCTCGCACCATGGGATGTTGCCCTTCTCATCCTCACCAAAATCTTCTTTTTTTGAATTTTTGGAAAGAAATATTTAAATAGAGGTTCTCGCATAAGTCCCCAGCATGAAAAAGGGTTTGATCGTTCTCGTTCTCTTCATCCTTTGCTTCAGCACGACCGCTCTCGCCTTACAAATCACCTATGACAGCATCCAAGAAGAAGTCTTGCCTGGACAATCCGCAAAATACCTTATCCATCTCACAAACAACGCAGACGAAAAAGTCACAGTCACTATCAAAACCGTCGACATCATTTGGGGTATGGACAAAGACTCCACCCGCTATGATCTCAACCCCAGAGAGACCAGAGCCATCGAAGTAACGTACGCTCCCTTCACAGAAAAGATCACGCCGAAACTCTATGGCATCACCTTCCAGGCTGTCACGGACACCACGCGAGAAATAAAGACTTTACCAGCGCTCGTCGTAGACTACCAAGACACTGTAGACGCATCCTTCAGCTCTTTACCGACCATTGATCCGAGAAGAAGCACCATCGTCAAAGTCCTCCTCACAAACAAACACAACATCCTCCTTGAAGGCATCAAAGTCACACTCGAAAGCCAATTCTTCAAAGAGGCACAAACAGTCACCCTCCAAGGCAAGGAAGCACAAGAACTAGAATTTCCCATCTCCCTTGACCCAGAAACCATTGAAGGACAATACACCCTTAAGACACTCATTGACCTTGACAATGAGAACCTCCTCACCGAAGAGTTCCTTTACACCATAGGAAAATATTCCAACGCGAAAGAAGTCATCCAACCGGAAGAAGGCATCCTTGTCACAGGAGAAACCATCACCCAAACCAACGAAGGCAACGCAATAATCTCAGAAACCACCCAACGACGATTCGGAACACTCAGCTACGCCTTCACAGACTTCACCCCGGCGCCGACCACAATCACCAAGACCGACCAGGGCTATGTCGCCAGCTGGACCTATAACCTCCAACCGGGAGAAACCATCATCCTTCAAACAACCACAAACTACAGACAACCACTCCTCTTCGCACTCCTCATCCTCGCAGTTCTCGCGCTGATTTACTACTTCTCAAAGAGGCATATTGAAATTATAAAGAAGGTTCTCGTCCTCCACACCACCCAAGGAGGATTGGCAGTCATGAAGATTCTTGTCACTGTCAAAAACCCGGGAAAAACAGCCATCAGAAACGCCTCAGTCCTCGACAGAGTCCCAAGCACTCTTAAGGCGCCCACAGAATTCGGAACACTCAAACCAAGCCATATCAGAGACAGCCCAGACGGGCTCCGCATCTACTGGGACATTCCCCTCCTCAAACCAGGAGAAGAACGCACCCTCACCTATAAGATAGAAAGCAAAACCCACCTCTCAGAAAAGTTCACGCTTCCTCCAGCGATGGCCAAGTTCATGTCAGGCACCAAGAAAATCATGGCAAGCAGCACTTCAGTCGCATTAAAACCAAAGTAGCAAACTCTCTCTTCTAGCAGCCAAATTTTTTTAAACAAGAGCACAATAATGATAATATGCCTGTCGCACGCCTCTCTCAACCACTTGAAGAATGCGTCTTTTTTACCACCACTTACAATCCTGACACCAAAGAACCATTTCAAGACCTTCTAAGATTTCGAAACTTAGCAACAGAAACCCTTGACCGAAAAGCAGTTCCCCTTGGCATCCTCACAGGAACCGGAGAAGGAGCGGCATCACCCTACTCTCGGGCATACCTCTACCAAGGAACACTTGTCCTCCTCAGCACCAAACAAGAAGAAGGAACACCCCCTCACCCCACCCTTGAATTCATCGCGAGGATATCAGAATCACCAACACTGGGAGAAACGGCACAACACTTTTTGGAAGAACTTGGAGAAAGAGAACCCGTTTACAAAAACAGAAACAACTACACCATCAGCACAGACTTCAGAAGATCTTAAAAAGATGAGCTGTTAAGTTAACGTCTGGTTTAACGTATGGGGTTTTACGAAGTTCGATTTTTCCCTCCAAATTTGAGGCAACCCACAAATTTGAGAGCTGGAAAATTTTTACGTGGGATTTGGGTGAGTAACGCAGGGGCTTTGATGCCCTGAGTTTGATGGTGAGCGGAGTTTTTTTGCATCGAAAATCTATTGGCGGCGTAGTTTTCACCAACTTTAAGAAGATTAAATCTCTGCGATGGCAGACTAATTGTTGTGGGGGTGTTGAGTCCGTTTTTCTTTATGGATGGGGTAAAGATTGGTGATTTTTACTTCTATTTACTTATAGTTACTAATAATTTACTTCTAAAAACAGATACTTTTAAATACTTCTAATTACTTCTACTAGAAGAAGTATGGATATCAAACAGATTAGAGAAATCATAGAAAAAGGAGAGAACCAAGAGGTTGAGTTTAAAGAGTCGTTTCATAGTTCGCAGGACATCAGCAAGATTTTATGTTCTCTTGCCAACACGTTAGGCGGTATCTTGTTGTTGGGGGTAAATGATTCCGGAGAAATTATTGGGGTTAAAGATAATCTTGACAAAGTTCAGCAGCAAATTTCTGCTTCAAACCAATCTATTTCTCCCGTTCCATTACTCAGCATTGAAGTCCACAAGATAGAAGGAAAAGATATCGTTGCGGTGATTGTCCAGCGTTCTTCCGATACTCTGTATCATACGTTTCAGGGCGCTATTCACGTTCGTGTTGGCAGTACCACCAGAAGGCTGGAAGGTACAACTCATCTGGAATATTTGCGAAACCGCCAGATTCTTTCATTTGATGAATCCTATGATACTTCTGCTACTCTTGATGATTTGGACAGCACAAAAATACAGGCATATCTCAAGAGAAGAAGTCAGGAGAATTATCTGGATA
>DASRUL010000010.1:0-6906 GCA_035655455.1 Candidatus Nanoarchaeia archaeon
GAGAAAGCCGATGTTGCTTCGAGGATTACTGAAGGAGTGAGGGCGAATGTCTTAATGGAAAAAAACGTGTTGACTGAAGAGATCTATAAAAAAACGTTAAGCCCTGGTTGTTATGTCCATGTGAACGGGGAGTTTGAAAACACGAAGCTTGGATTTACGGTTCTTGGTGAGAGAGGAAAGAAGGCTGAGGATGTTGGAAGGGAGTGCGCAAAGGGTTTTTTGGAGATAGTAAATTCTGATGCGACAGCGGATCGCTTTACTGCTGATCAGTTGTTGATGTATTTAGCTTTGGCTGGTGGTGGCTGCTTTGTTACGGATCAAGTTACGGATCATCTGAGAACAAACGCTTCTCTTATTGAGAGGTTCCTTCACGTGAGGTTTAAGATTAAGGAAATGAATGTCGAATGTTTGAGCGTAGAGTCGGGTAATTGAAAAGAGCGGGAAAAGCGGCCAGCGAGACTATCGGTAATGTACATTACTATCGAACTCGCGTTCTAGGATCCACAGTCCTATGTTCTACCACTAAACTATGGCCGCCATAAGTTTTAGAAATTTTGTTTATATTTAAAACTAACTAGTTATCCCAAAAAATAGTTCAGAAAGGTTAGGCTGAATGAGTTAAATCTTTATTAAAAAAATAATAAAATGTTGAACTCCTTGATGATCGCCCATAGTTAAAATTTTCACTCTTTAATATTAAAAAATTTTAAGACAAGGTCTAAAAGTGATTGTTCTGGAAGGGTCGTATGATAAGATACTCCTAAGAGATGTGCTGCCAGCTTCTTGTATTGGAGCGCTGCTGCGCTTTCAGGGTGGGTGTTGAAGACTGCGTCTTTTTTTGTTTGTGCGTGTTTGACTGCTCTGTCTTCTGGTATGATGCCGATGACTTCTAGCTCAAGCATGGCTTCGATGTCTTTGATGGAAAGGTCTTCGTTTTTAGAGTTGGTTTTTGTCACGACGACCCCGAGAATATTTTTTTTGAGTTCTTGGCAGAGTTTGACTGTTTTGAGCGCGTCTGTGAGTGAGGGCATTTCTGGGTTGGTGATGATAAGCGCGTCGTCTGCTGCTTTTAAGGGGATGATCGTTTCTTTGGCGAGGCCTGCTGGTGTGTCCAAGAGCAGGATGTCTGTTGTTCCTTTGAGTTTGTTGAGGCATTCTGGAAGGTTGTCGTGGTTTACCTTCTTGATGTCATGAAAAGAGATGCTTGCTGGAACGATTTTTGTTCCTGTCTTGTGGAGGTAGACTGCCTTTGTGATGGGCTTTTTTCCTTTGAGAGCGTCATGCAGTGTTATTGGAAGGATGGGGACGCCGAGGTAAACGCCGATGTTTGGGGTGATGAGGTTCGCGTCCACAAGAGTGGTGTCTTTGCCGAAGTGGGTGAAGGCCATGGCGAGGTTGATTGCTGTGGTGCTCTTGCCGACGCCGCCCTTGGCTGAGACGACCGCGATGATTGAGGTTTTTTTCTTCATTTCAAGACCTGTCTGAGGTAAGCGACGAATTGTTTTGTGATCTCAAGGTAGGCGTAGAGGTCTGGCATTTTGACTTCAATAGGAATTGGTGTTCTGGTTTTTAAGGTTACGCCTTTTCTGAATTCGTCAAAGGCGTCATAATCCGCTTTGTCGATTTTTTTGAGGTGATTGTAGAGAGCGAGGTATTTTCGCGCTGGGTTTCCAAGGAGTGCCTTGACGAGTGTTGCTTTCTCTTTTGTGGAGGCCGGGAGTTCTTCGCGGTTTTTCTTCACGGTGAGATATTCGTCAAAAGCGAGCTCATAAGCCGCGATCATTCTCTTGATGGCGTTCTTGATGACGTCGCAGGTTCTTGTGTATTTTAAGGAAACGTAAACGAGGTGGTCTGCGCGTTTGAGTTCTTCTTCTGGGCTTTCGACTTGATCTTCATACATGTTGTGGGTGTTGGAGCTTGAGAATGGCTTCCGCGAGGTCTCCGTTGGTTGCTTCGAGTGCTACTGCTGCTTCTTCTTGATTAACGTGTGCCTGTGTTGCGACTGTGGCGATATCTTCCTGGCTGAAGCTTGGTGCCTCTTGGATGGTGCCCGTGATCTGGAAGGTCTCTTGGCCCATCATGTTAACTTTGATGACTTGGGGGTTGGTGATGAGAAGGTTCTTGGTGGCGCATTTAATGATGACTTCTGAAGCGTCGAGGATTTCTTGTTTGACGCCAAGTTTTTTCATTGCTTGTTCAAGGTGTTTTGGGTTGACGTTGGGGAACATATGAAAGTAAAGAATATATAAAGAGCATATATAAAAAGGTTGTTAACTGTTTAACTAACGCCTAACTGTTTAAGGTGTAATAATCTTCAAGCACGATCCTGTCGAGGGCGTTGAGGTCTTTGATAATGGAGAGTGTTCCCTTGCCGATATCTGTGAGCCTTTGTGCGAATGTTGCTTCTTGTTCGTTGAGATCGATGCCGATGAGAGAGAGAGTAATGCCTAAGGATGCTGCGGTTGCTGCGAGGGTGAGCGTGTTCTCAAGGGGGTCTTCTCCAACTGTTGGCGCTGCGTCTGTGATGAGGATAAGGTGTTTGGTGACGTCTTCTCTTGGGAACAGGTCGATGGCCTTGCTGATTGCGCTTGCGATGTCTGTCTGTGCTTGTGCCTTGATATGGCTGAGTGCTTTGATGATTTGAGAGAAATCCGAGGTTGGGGGGATTGCCTGGCTGATAATGGAGTTAAAGACGAGAAGGCCAACGTTGTCTTTTTCTTCAAGTGCTTTGTAGGCGAGTGCGATGCCTGCTTTTTTGCAGATGCTGAGTTTTTGTCCTTTCATGGATCCTGACGCGTCTAAGGCGTAGATAAGGTGGATTTTTCCTGTGTCTTGTCTTTCGTAAACGGCGAGGTCTTCTTTGTGAAGGGTGGTGTGTCTTCTTCTGAGCGCAGTTTTAACGGTTTTTTTGAGGTTGAGGTCGTGATAGCGGTCATGCTTTTTGTAGGGTCTTGTGTTTTGGCTGTCTCCGTAGTGGTGCCGTTTCTTGGTTTTACGTTGGCCAAGACCTTTGGCTTTGAGGCTGTCAAGTTCCTCTAAAGTTATAACGAGAGACGCAAGTTCAAGGCCCCGTTCTGTGATTGCGTTCTTCTTGTCGAGAAGTTCTTCTTGTTGGAGGGAGAGAATTTTTTGTTTGATCGCGCCTTTGAGGTGTCTTTGGAATTCTGGGAAGGGGAGTTTTTTCTTAAGTGGTGCTGCTTCTTCTCCCGTGATAAGCCTGAGAAATGTTTCTCCGTAGATTTTTTCTGCGGTGTTGTAGTCCTTGACCAGCCTTTCAAAGAGCATGTCTGGGTTGAAGGCGAAAAGGCCTTGGCTGATGGAGCTGTCGAGGAGTCTTCCTTGTTCGATGATTTGTTTGTTTCCTTCGATGAGGGAGTGGCTTAATCCTTGGTCAAAGGCCATTGATCCGGGTTGCTCTGCGCCTTTTTCTAGGTGTTCAACGCTGATGTCAGGGAGGGTCTTCCTCGGGGTGTTTGGCTGTGTCTTGTTGGAATCTGGTGAATTCTTTTTTAAGGAAGTCCTTGGTGCTCATGAGGTGCCTGACTGAGGGCTTGAGTCTGATCCTGTGGCTGATGACTGAGGTGAACGCGTCAAGGACGTCTTGGGCTTCTACGCATGTGGAGTTCCTGAGGTAGGCGTTTGCTTGCGCTCGTTCGTAGAGGCCGAGTGATGCTCTGACGCTTGGCACGCGCTCGAGGTTATCATTGCTTCTGAGGTCTTGGACGAAAGCTAAGGTAAAGTCGAGGAGTGGCTCTGGAAAGGTGACTTCCTTGAGGGCCTCTCCCTTGGTGAGAACGATTTTTTTCTCGATGGCGAGCGTTTCAGGATATCCTATAAAGATAAGGTCAAACCTGTCGAGAAGCACTTCTGAGAGGCGTTCTGTTCCTGAGAAGTCTTCTGGATTCATGGTTGCGATGGTGATGAAGGTTGCCTCTAAGTCAACGTCGTAACTTCCGATGCTCGCTTTGCCTTCTTCCAAAACTTGGAGCAGCGCGTTTTGAAGTTTTTCTGGGCATCTATTGAGCTCATCAAAAAATAAGACGCCATTGTTCGCTTTGAAGATCTTTCCCGGGGTGAAGCTTTCGAGTGCGAGTGGTCCGTAGTGGAGAGCCTTAACGAGATCAATGTCTCCAAGGAGATCTTCAACAGCAAGGTCTGGGCTGCCTTGGATTCTGATGAAGCGTTGCTCTCCGGTGAGGGCTTTTGTTGCTGGCTGTTGTTTTTTACACGCTGGGCAGAAGGGTTTCTTGGGGTCGCAGTGGAAGCTGCACGTGTTGAGTTCAAGTGTTGGGAGCAATTTTGCGACGTTCTTGGCGAGGGTTGTTTTTCCGATGCCTGGCGGTCCGACAAGGATGATGTGTCTGTTCATGAGGAGCGCTGAGAGAAGTTGTTTCTTGGCGTGGTCTTGGCCGTAGATGTCTCCGAGGAGGTCTTGGTTTTTGTGCTGTTTGAAAGTGTCTTGGAACATGGCGCCAAGATGATGGGCTTGTTAATAAAGGTTCTGAAAGAATGAAGTGAAGAAAATGCTTAAATAGCTGTTGTCTTTTTTTTCTTGAATCAATGTTGTGAGCTACTATGGAAACCTTCGAAGGAAAACCGTCGTATTGGCAGCGCTTCTCCTCGTTCTTGGTGGAGTGTAGAAGAGTCTGGCAGGTGACAAGAAAACCGACGTTAGAGGAGTTGAAGGTGATTGTAAAAGTTACAGGTGTTGGTATTTTGGCGATTGGTGCGTTGGGGTTTCTGATTAATGTGCTGTGGCAAGTGGGGTTGAAGTAAATGGAAGGAAAACTATTTGCGCTGAGGACGACTGCGAATAGAGAGGAGCAAGTGATGGATTTTATTGATACGAATGTTAAAAAGAGGGGCCTTGAGGTGCTTGCGCTCGCGAACCCTCATGGCATGCGCGGCTATATTTTTATTGAGGCTGTGTCTCGCGAGGACGCCGAGCTCGCGTTTCAGGGTGTTCCTTACGCGCGTGGTCTCCTTCCAAAGCCGTTGGATTTTAAAGAGTTGGAGCCGATGATTGAGCAGATTAAGACGCCGATGAATATTCAAGAGCGTGATATTGTGGAGATTATTTCTGGTCCGTTCAAGCGTGAGAAGGCGAAGGTGAAGAGAATTGATGAGGGAAAAGAGGAGGTTGTTGTTGAGTTGCTTGAGGCTGCTATCCCGATTCCAATGACGTTAAAGCTTGACGCGGTGAAGGTGATTCGTCGAGAGACTGGGGACGAGTCTTCGAAGATTGAGGAAGAGGAGAAGTAAATATTTTTTAGGTAGGGTTGGGTGAGAAACTCTTTGTGAATTCTAGTCAGAAGATGTGTGGGGTATTTAGGTGAGTAAAGGTTTTGCTTGGTTCAGGTGTGTTACTAGATTCTTAGAGGAGATGACCATTTCTTTTCTCTTGAAAGAAATAAAAAAGAGAATGAGCATTAATCGTTAATGAGGCTTGTGAAGAAAGGGAAAGGTGCCTTGTCAAGTTCTCTTGCTGTCTCTTGCGCGAATTGTTTTCTTTTTTCTCGGAGCTCATTTGAAAATGCTTCCTGTTCTTTGGCGCGGTAGTGTGATATCGCATTAAAAACAATGATTTCTTTGGGGAGAGAGTGAAAGCCCCAAGCGTCCAGAAGTGAATGCCTAAATTTTTCGAGTTTTCTTTCAATGCCCCGCTCTCTGTTCCTCTTCCACTTGAGGTAAGCTTCTAGTCTCGTTCTTCTCTGGCCCATATTATAGTGGAGAAAAGAAAAGTTTTTAAAAATGGCAAAGGTAGTTTTATAAATCCTAGGCTCTTGCGTTTTTTCTATGGCGAAGAAGATTGTTGTTGAGCTGATGGTTGATGGTGGGAAAGCTGCTGCTGGCGCTCAGCTTGGAGGCACGTTAGGCCCGCTGAAGATGAATCTTGGTCAGGTTGTTGCGGATATTAACAAGAGAACAGAGATCTTCAAGGGGATGAAAGTTCCTGTGAAGTTGGAAGTGAATCCTGAGACAAAAGAGTATGCGATGTCTATTGGAACGCCTCCAGTCTCTCAGTTGATTGGGAAGGAGGCTGGTGTTGAGAAAGGATCCGGTGAGCCGAATGTGAATAAGGCAGGTGTTATTGCGATGGAGCAAGTGATTAAGATTGCAAAGATGAAGGCTGATTCTCTGATTGTGAAGGATGTAAAAGCAGGTGTGAAAACTGTGATTGGTTCTTGTCGCTCGATGGGGATTCTTGTTGAAGGAAAAGAGCCGGCTGAGATGATGAAAGAACTGAACGCTGGCACGTATGATACAATGATCAAAGCTGAAAATGTGGAGATTTCTGATCCTGAAAAGAAAGCTCGTTTTAAAGATCTTGGGAAGGAATTGTCTGAGAAGATGAGGCAGGTTGCGAAGGCGAAAGCTGAGGCGAAGGCTGCTGCTGAGGCGAGTGCTACTGCGGCTGCGGCTGCTGGTGCTGCTCCTGCCGCTGCATCGCCTGGGAAAGTTGCTGCTGCACCTGCTTCCGGAAAAGGATCTCCTGCCAAAAAATAGAAAAGTTCTTTAGGTTCTTGAAAAGAGTTTTTAAAATGAGATCGGTTGTTCAAGAAGATTATCTAGGATGTAGTGTTGCGTGTGTTGCATTTCTTTGTGAGGAGAATTATCAAAGCGCAAAGAGAAAATATTTCAGAGGGTTGGGTGATGCTGGTAAAACGGGTTTTTATTGCAGGGATATTGTAAAGGCTTTGGCTCGTGCAGGAAAAAGGTGCCAGTGCAAATACGTGAAAAGAAAAAGAAGATGGAAGGATGGAACAATAGTGTTTGTCAGAAGGGATAAAAAGTATCCTAAAGGCCACTATCTTGTGAAAACGGCGAGAGGGTGGATGGATCCTTGGATTAATTTTTCAGTTGAAAGACCTTTGAAAGAAAAAGCAAGATCTGGATTCCGAAAGA
>DASRUL010000011.1:0-13661 GCA_035655455.1 Candidatus Nanoarchaeia archaeon
GGATATTCATAGAAGAATTAGACAAGTTACTGATCAAGTTCCACACCAAAAATTAAAAGATATTATACATCAAAGAAATAAAAATTCAAGTTTTCTAAAAGGAACAATGAGTTATTTTATTCATGAAGGAGTAGGAGGAAAGCTCTCAAGAAAAGATAAGATAGAACTTGCAACAGGCATTGAAGTTTTATGTAGCTCTGGCGCAATTTTTGATAATGCTATTGATGGTCATGAAGAGCGTAATGGAGAAACTACATTTCTTAAAGAATATGGAATTTGGATGCAAGTCGCGGCTTCGCAATATGTGCTGCATCATGGCCTCAAAATGTTATTTCCATTTATGAATATTTATACCAGAAAATTCTCCCATATGTATTCCATTGATGAAGCAGTCGTGGGAATGGTAGGTATGGATATTGAAAGATCAAAAAATCTTCAAGAGCAATTGAAGATTACTGAACGAAGCAACGGAAGATTTGCTGAAGTGCCATTAGTAATAGCTGCTACAACTGGGACTGATGACAAAGCGATTATTGAAAAAATTTCTGGATATGGATTTAATTTAGGGACAGCTCTCGGAATTTATGAGGAAGTAAGAGATATACTAGGAAAACATGGTAGAAGGAGAGCTACCGAAATAGAGGGTGGAAGATTTGCTATCCCACTACACATAGCTAATGAACGAGGATATTTTAACCTAGAAAATTATGTTGGTAGAGTCATTAGTGATGCTGAATATGCTGAGATGATTAAGAAAATTATCTCGTCAGGTGCTATGCGTGAAACGCAAAATCTTGCTATAGAGTATTTTGATCAAGCAGAAACCGCGTTATATATAGCTGTTAATAGAAATTGCTTTGACAAATTAAACAGCCTTCGCACATCTGTGTCTTCAGAATTTGAAAAAATAATTAGCGAAGCAGAGGAAAAATATGGACAATGAACCAAGATTATTAGCAATGAGAGAATTAGCGAAGAGCTATTTAGAGCAATCTGTAGATTTTATCAGAGATGTTGTGCCAAGAAGGCTCTTGGCAGAGCTTGATGCTTGGTTGCCCAAAAGAAGACTTCTTGATCCTGCAATTTTTATTAACCGAGCAATATGCGATCTAGAAGACCACGTTTATGGAGAGCGAGAATTAAAAATCTCAATTCTTGCAGGTTCTACTGCTGCAGTATCAGATGATATTATAGATTCACAATCAGACATTTCGCATAATAAGTTGAGGTTGCTTGAAGATTATGAAAGAAGTGTGGAAGGTGGCAATTTAGGTTTATTTTATGCCTTTAATCAAGGCCTACTTAGAGTATTGCCTTCTGATTTTAGAGCAAGATTTAAGGAAATAATTGATCAATACAATAGGGCTCAAGAAGATAGCGCGAAACTTTTTGATCCTTCAATTACTAAAGGGGAAATTATAGATATAAAAAATAGAGCGGGCGGATATTCAATACTTTTGCTTCATGCAATGATCTCTTCTGGAGAACGGATCATAGTAGATAATCTGGACTACCTAAGATATCCAATGACAAAACAAGAAGCCCTTTATACATATGGGGCATGGTTAAGTCGAGTTGATGACCTTTGGGATATTAGAAAAGATAGGTTAAAGGGGATGAAACAATTAGCAACCGAAAGAATTATTACATGGGAATCCTTACCAAGTGAAACACAAAGAATGAAAGAAGGCCTAGAAACCCACTTCCCAAGAACAAGCGTAGAAAGAGTGATAGAAGAACACTATGCACCTCTTATTGATATGGAAATATTTACTAAATACGGAGAAAGTGAAGAATGAAAGAAAAAATAAACAAGAATTATTCAGGAATTATAATTGAGAACACGAGAGGTAAACTTCTCTTTCAATTAAGAGACAACAATCCGGAAATTCCAAACCCAAATAAATGGAGTCTATTTGGTGGAGGAATAGAAAAAGGGGAAACTCCATTACAAGCTATTAGAAGAGAGGTAAAAGAAGAACTAGGCATCAATCTGAATCCTCATAATTTGAAGCTAATTTTCAAAAAAGAATCTCATTCAAGTAAAAGATATGTTTTTCATTATAAAATCAATAAGAACTTAAAAAATATTAAAATTGGTGAAGGGCAACGCTTTGAGTTTATGCAATTATCTGACTTAATATTTAGAAAAAATGTAGTTAATTCGCTAAGACTCTTTATGTTAATATTATATCCTTTTCTAAAAAGAAATGATGAAAAGAGAAAAAATAGAGTCAACTAAATCCTGCCCATCTTAATCAAATCAAGCCACTTATTAATACCTAACTCTAATTGAGATATGGCTACTTCCGCAGGTGTCCTTTTACCTAAGGACATATGCTTTCTATTGAAATTGTAATTAATTTCTAGACCTTTCATAATTGCATGAGCAGATTCAATACAACCATGAAAACCTCTCATGACTTTTGTTCTTTCTCTAATCGTATTATGTAATCTTTCAATAGGATAATTAAAACCTCTTTCATCTGCTATTACAACATTATGAATTATCTTGCTTTTAGTTCTTGAAGAAGCATGATAAGGAGATTGTAAACTAAAAACTTTCCTTAACACTCTTGGATAACCTCTTAATCCATCTGTTGTAACAATCTCAACTTGTTCTCCAACCTTAAACTTTGCCATCTTCATAACCTTAATTAAATTCTCATTCGTTCTACTTCTCATATATTTGCCTGTTACCATAAACTTAGTTTCCACATCAAATGTATCAACAAACCAATTCTGTTCTTTACCTTTTTGATATTTGCTTTTTCTTCTGTAATATTCCATTTCATCGCTTTGCATTTCTTTTCCACATTTTATTGGAATATTGTCAATTAAGTTGCTGACCATTGTAGCATACTTTACAATCCATCTGTAAACTGATATATGGCTTGAATTGCGAGGATAAAATGCTTGAAAATATTCTTGCACTTTCCTTAAAGAAACTCCTTTATAATATAAATCAATTCCAGCAGTAATTTTGTTCTCGCTATTTCTCATTCGATAAAAGCCGTCATCAATAACAAACCTAAAATCACATTCCTTACATCTATACCTTTGTATCTTACCCCTATTTTGTGTTTTTCTTTTACCATCTTTTTTAGTTTGGTTAGAATTACATTTAGGACAGATTATATTTTTATACTTCTGCTGAATTATCTCTTTGGATTTCATTTTGGTTGGTAGCCGATTTGGAATCTAAGGGGGCTTTATGCCCTCCCTATATTTACTTAACTAATTACTAATTATATAAGTAAGTTAAAGTATATAAATGTTTCGTTAGTTAATTAGCAACTATATAGTTAATACTTTAAAAAGTAAGTTTTATAAAGAATAAAGCTCTATGTTTGGATATGGCAGAAATAAAAATAGAAGTTATGGGCTATAAATGTGAAAGATGTAACCATGAGTGGATACCAAGAAAAAAAGAATACCCTACCTTATGCCCAAATTGTAAATCTGCTTATTGGGATAAACCTGCTAGAAAGAAGAAATAATTTTTTTGAGTCTAATAACTCCCGCTTACGTTACAATGCGCGAGAAGGCAAAACTTTATAATGCAGCCTCCTTCTTGTTTGTGGAATGGAAAACGCGAGCCTTTTTTTTCTGACTGGCATCAGCCTCTTGGCAGTGGCGCTTGCTCTTGGATTTGTGCTTGGAACGATGAATGGCGCCTTTAGCCTTCAGGAGACGACTGGTGCTGCGACAGTGGATGTTGAGGAAACAAGGCTTGCTGAGGGCTACAGCCAGGATCTTGATGTGAATCAAGACACCCTTCCGGATGCGACCCTGACGTTGATTGCTGCTGAGAACGGCATCGCTGAGTTTAAGATTGAAAAGGGAGAAAACGCCTGTTATCAGGTTGAAAATGCTGTCGCTGTTTAGGAAAAATTTAACAGCAAGCTTTTTAAGCAAGACAGATTTTCTCTGGCTACTTTACCATGGATATAAAGGTTCTCAGCAGCAAGGATAACAAGCTTTCTTTCGTGCTGAAGGACGCGAATTCGGTATTCGCGAACACCTTGAGAAGGGTGTTGATTGCGGAGTTGCCAATAATGGCGATCAAACGAGTTACGTTTGCGAAGAACACGTCAACCTTGTTTGATGAGATCATCGCCCACAGGCTCGGGATGCTTCCTTTGGTGACAGACCTTGACTCGTATGTGCTTCCGGAGAAGTGTAGTTGTAAGGGTGCCGGGTGTGCGAAGTGTCAGGTGGTTTTTACGTTGAAGGCTGAGGGTCCTATTACAGTGTATGCTTCTGATTTGAAGTCGCAGGATCAAAAGGTGAAAACGGTGTATGGGGAGATGCCTATTGTGCAGTTGTTGAAGGATCATGAGCTTGAGTTTGAGGCTGTTGCGACGCTTGGCACCGGCAAGGAGCATGCGAAGTACAATGCTGGTCTTGCGTTTTATAAGGGGTATCCGAAAATCACGATTGACAAGGTGAGGAATGTGGATGATGTTGCTGAAAGCTGTCCTGTGGATGTGTTTGAGGTGCAGAAGCAGCAGTTAAAAGTGAAGGATGCTGAGAAGTGTATATTGTGTAACGCGTGTGTTGAGATGAATGACCCTCCTGGTGGGCTTGTTGTCGAGCCGAGTGAGAAGGATTTTATTTTTTACATTGAGTCGTACGGAAAGATGAGTGCGAAAGAGATGGTGGCCAGGGCGTTGGATATTCTTGACCAGAAGGTTGAGGAGTTGGAGGCTGTTTTAGAGAAGGTGTAATTATTCAAATTCTTTTTCCTTAATAATTCTGTGATCCATCTTGTTTTAGGTGTTTAGTTCTCTGATTTTTTAAGAGTAAGCGAAGAAGGAGAGATGGTTTAATGCTTTCTGCTTTAAAAGAAGGGGTAACAAAAAAGAATATTAAGAGGAAAATTAGACCCAAACACATTTTATGCGGGGGTGCCGGAGTGGCCAAACGGGCTACAAGCTCCAAAAGAGCTGGCCATCTTGAGGTGGTAGTGGTTCAGTACCTACGCAGGTTCGAATCCTGTCCCCCGCACATATACTTCTAGTTCAGTGCGTAAACTTTTGTCAGACAAGATCTCATAAGTCCTTAAAAAAGAAGAGATAGGCAAGTAAGCCCACCATCTTGTTTTCTGAATTCAGACATTTCTAATTCAATGATATGCTGACATCGCGCTTCGCCTATTTTTGATCTTGCTCTGGGAAATCCCGCGGGCATTATTAAAGCTCCGTTAACAAGTAAGCAATTTGCGGCATAAGCTTCATAATGAAGAACCTCGATCTTACTATACTCTTTAAATTCTGGTCTTTGTAAAAATTCTTCGATGCCGATAATTGTATTTTCTCCAATATACGTGACTCCTGTCTTTAAGTGGAGGACTCCTGTTACGGGAATAACGGAAGTTTCATATCCCCAAGCGTCTAAAATATCGCTTAGCTGGTTCGCGCCATCAGCGTTTGTTCTTTGCGAGACGCCAATATAAAAATGATTTCTGATTCTTAAAACATCTCCCCCTTCTAACGTTCCAGGAGCTTTAATTTTTCCAAAAAGGCCATGAGATGGATACATTCCAAAAATCACCTGATCCATATCTAATTCTTCACCGGTTCGCTCTTTTGCGGGACGAGCAATAACGCTCCCTTTCTCAGTAACTACAGCGGTATCCTCAACAAATGTACTGTCCGGAAAACAACGATTCGGAGCGAGAGCAGTAACACTGACTCCTAAATTCCTTAACGTAGCGCAATACCTTTCATGTTGCTGTAATGTCAAAGCAAAATCTGGCTTCCCCAACGCAGCTTCAGTCTGACCTTCGCTATAATTCTCCCCAGGAACCCTCACAATCGCATGCCTCATCATAATAAACACAGATATTATTTATTTAAAGATTTATCTTCACAAAAATATAAAATGTATGCACACTAGCTTTTCAAGTGGCAAAGATGAGCTTAATTTTCTAGTTTAGCCTGAGGACAGAGCCTATCATTTTAAAGCCTTCCTATTAAAAATATCACCAAACGGCAGCAAAGAGAACTTAAGTAGCGCTCTTACTTTTACTCTTTAAACAACCAAAGTTGATGCACAAGATTTGAGACATATGCGATGTCCCCCGCACTCATCCTTCTAAAAGAATGCGCTGACGTCCTACGCTTCTTTCTTTCTAGCTCGTCTTACACGGACTTAAATTCACACAAACTCAAAGAAAAATTTTATTAGGATATCTCTTTTCTCATGTGTATGGATTCCGATAAAGCATGGAGATGGGATCGGCTGTATCTACAAGAGCCCAGTATTTTTGAGGGAGTGGACGACAAAATTGAAAAAATCTTATCCTATAAGAAAAGCGGGTCTGCTCTTGATCTAGGATGTGGGACAGGTGATGATCTTCTTTTTTTGGCTGAAAGAGGATTTGAAGTTCATGGAGTAGACATTAGTGATGTTGCTTTAGGTCATTTCAAAAAGAAAGCTGATGCGAAAAAACAGAAAGTGCGCGCAGTTCATGCGGATTTATCGTCATATATTTTAGAGCAAGATTATGATGCAATAATCTTAGTAAGTATACTTCAGTTTATTCCTAGAGAGGATGCGTTGAAATTATTTGCGCAAATGCAAGAAAGAACGAGACTTGGAGGTATCAATATGATCAGTTGTTTTAAACAAGAACCTCCCGCATATCAATCCTCCAGTAGAGCTTTCTTTGCAAGAGAAGGAGAATTACTCCAGATTTATAGCAACTGGAGTATTCTAGAATACGGAGAACCTATCTTAGGCGTAGGAAATATTCAAACTGGAGAAAAAGAAGAACAAAAGCTCGCATTCTTACTTGCACAAAAACCCTAATATACTTCAATGATGACGCTTAGTTTATTTTCTAAAAGAACAAGTTTACAGGAGTAAAGAGGAGATTAGCGTTGTCTGAGTTCTACTGTAGGAAGAGGACGTGGGGTTGTTGGTGGGCAAGCACCGTTCTGATGGCCTGCTATGCAAGGACATTGGTCTTGAACAGTCACTCCGGCTGGAGGAATTTCTCTCTGTGCGGGCGCGTAAGGTTGTGCAGTTTGACTGGCTAAGGGGGTGGTGGGTGTTGGTCCGCACGTGATGCCGGCGTTTCTGATGATTAAGGCTGTGTTTCCGGAGATGGTTCTGACTGGAGCGTCATAGCGGAGGTACGCTCCACCTTCATAGTTTAAACTTAAGGTTGTCGGATAAGTGTTTGAAGGTCCGCCAGTGCTGGATCTGATCCTGATGTTTCCTTCAAGGATTTCTATATCAGGTTCTGCGATCAATGCCTTGCTGTTGTAAGACCAGATCACGCTGCTTATTGCGGGATCAATCATGAATGCCCCTTTTCTGATGTCTATGGTTAAGGGTCGTTGTGCTCCTGGTCCTTCTCGCGCGACTTCTCGAATGTTCGAATCCAAAACTTGCATGACTTGTTTGGTTTGGATGATGATGTTTTTGTCTCTGAGCCTGCTGATGACAGGAGTAGCTGCTGTTAAAATGATTGCGATGACGATGATGCCCAAGCCAAAGTAGAGGACTGCTGAAACCCACACATCTCCTTTCTTGTTTGTCTTTCGTTTCATTTTTTTCTTAAAAATTAAATAGTAAAAAAAAGAAAAAAGGTTTAGACGACGCGCGTCTTGATTTCATTGCTGCAGTAGGTTGCTTGTTCTGGTCCTTGAGTACCGTCAACATCTACTCTTGGAATGACTCCTACCTGAACTGCTCCTGGCGCTGCAGTAAGGGTAACGGGCGCTGCAATAGTAAACCTTGGAATGCTATTGGCTTGCTGAGCGTTAGCAGTGTTAGCAATAACACTTCCGTCAGGCCCATAAGCCCTTGCGCTAAATCCAATGAGGTCAACATCATTTTTGTTGTCAATCGTTACTAAAACGTCGTTGTTAGATCTTCTCGCGGTCACCTCTAAATTCGCCAGTCCTGTGCTGCATAGTGTTTGCAGCGACGCGCTCTTTGAGGTTTGTGTTTGCAGGTCTTTAAAGAGTCCTGTTCCCCAGTAGATCACGCCTGCTGCGAGCACGATGGTAAATCCGATTACTAATACTGTCGCGATCAGGGGGCTTATTCCTTCCTTGTCCATATGTTGTTTTTTGTTTGACATTAGTATGTCACCTCCGTTTTGATCATGTTTCACATTCTGCTTCTAAGAGTTTTTCAGAGCAGGTTATTACTTTCCCTTCCTTGATAATCACTGGGAACAGCCTTATTTCATCTCCGTCTGCCGAGGCGCTTCTAACGATAATAGTTTTCTCCTCTGCTGGCAGCAGGTCTGGATCAATTGTTTGGGTGGTTCCATCAGCGATTTTTACCCTGAATCCGGTGATTCTCGTTCTTCCGGTGTTCTTGATGACGAGAAGTGTTTCTTGTCCTGGTGCGCATATGCCCGGCGTGCATGGCGTGCACCTAGTAAGAGTGTAATCTATTTCTGCTGCTTGTTGGGCATTACATTTTGCGCCTTCTTTTTCGATGATGTCATCAATGGTTCTGCCGAGGAAGAACCATAACAAAGAGCCGATGACGACGACAAGGCCGATAAGGATGACTGTTGCGACGAGCGGGCTTATTGCTCTTGTTTCTTTCAAGACGGGTTCACCTCTTGTCTCAAACTCTCACTACTCATTTATAACGTTTGTTGTTTGTTTTTACGAATCTAGATGCATCCGTTGCATTGGTTAGGATCAGCGAGGTTAAAGGTTATTTCTCGTTTTGCGCATGCGACAAGAGCTTGACTTCTCCGCCTTTCAGTTTCCTCTCTGTCTTCAACGACAGGAATGAACCTGATGAAGGGATCGTTTCTTGCCGCATTAGAGTTGTATTGGATGGTTAGCGCTGGCGAGTTTGTCTGTGGACGAAGGGGTGGGTTAAAAATGATAGAGGTGGCCGCTGGGTTTCCAGGAGCTTTTACAATGACCGAAAGCACGTTGAAGGATCCTTTATTTTTCAGGCCGAAGTTTTCGAGAGTGCGCGTTGGTCCAGCAGATGTTGCCCGCACAGGATTTCTACTATTTACTGCGAAAGGTTCAAGCGTCGCGCCGTCGCAGTAAGGGCTTTCTTCTAAGAAGCTTTCAGGTTTGAAATCTTTTGTCTGCTTGATGACAAATGTGGAGACGATTGCGCCGAGGGTGATGGCGAAGCCGATGAGTAAGACTGTTGCGATTAGTGGTGAGACTGCTCTTTTTTTTCTCATGAAGGATTCCTAATAAAAGAGTCATTTAAGTCTTTCTGTTTCAGAGAAGTTGTGATTCTTTGAGGATTTGTTCTGCGTCTGGTTCAAGGATAAGGGTATTCCTGTTGCCGCAGTTTCCGCAGGTGGATGGCGTGTCTTTGCGTTCGCTCTTTGGCGTATATTTGAATTTGCAGTGGGTGCAAAAAAAGACTGGCATGATGAAGTTGAGGAACCCTACTTAATAAAACTTATTGTTGAACGAGGCCGCCGATCTCGCCTCTGAGTGTTGCGGGCGTTAGTATTCCATAATTATAAATCTGGCCGTTGCTGTATCTTAAGATGGGTTTGATGATAACCTCAACTGAAGCTTCGCTGCTTGCGACTTCTTGGTCAATGATGCAGGGAACGGTAAAAGTGTGAACGTCTCCACGGTTCATGAGGATGTCAAACTCTTCTTGGCAGTGGAGGACTGGTAGGATGAGTTTTTTTACAGTTATGATTTCGTCGCGTTCGAGTTTGAGCGTGATTTGCACAAAGTCTTTTGTTATGGTTTTTTCTTTGCATTCAAATCTTGGGAAGTGGCAGAGTTCTTGGACGAGGACGAGTGGTTTTTCGCGCACGATTGTTTGGCTGCGTTGTGTTTCGTCGAGGTCGCACACGCGGTTTGCATTCTTGTCGAGACAGCAGGCGCCGTTTACTTGTCTGTAAGGGAGGTCACATTTCTGCTCTCCGATATCTGTAACATATTGTGGTACGCAGCTTGTAAGGAGGAGGATTATTCCTAAAATGAGGGTTTTCATGCATGGAAGTGGCGTGTAAAACTTTTTAAGACTTCCGTGAAAGTAGGGAGTTTTCTATCATAATCTTTAAATACATTGAGAGAAAGCGTGAAAGGAGTGAAAGGAGGAGGAACAATGAACAAGAATCTTATTATTGTCGTGGTGCTTGCGGTGCTTGTGGTTATTTCTGCTGTGCAGGCGGTGCAGTTAACCTCGTTGAAGGAAAAGATCAGCAGCGGAAATTTGAAAACCGGGATAGCGCAAGGTCATGTGAGTGTTGGGCAAGGGTCAGGTCCGACAAGTTTGGAGAGCCTTCCAGAGATGGTGGGCGGGTGTTAGACTGGTGTTTTTGAGATGGAAGGTGAGCGTAAGAAACCTTTTTTTGAGAAGCATGTAAAGCCGTTGTTTATGGTGCTGCTTTTTTTGCTGCTTCTTTTATTTGTCTTTAATCTGTTTTCTATGTTGAGCATCACGAATGAGATGGAGCAGCAGGCTGCGAAGGCGAGAGAGGAGGCGAGGCCTGCTGTCTTGCAAACAGTGTTGATAAGGGCTCCAGACAGTTGTGAGAAGTGCAGTCATGAAGAGTTGTTGTCGCTTGTTCAGTCGTTTAATGTGACTGAGGAAAGGATGGTGGAAGCTGCTGATGCTGGGGAGTTTATCACAAAATACAAGCTGACGCAGTTGCCGGTGCTTCTGATCTTTGGAGAGTTGGAAAAGACGAAGTTGAATCTTGAGCAGAGAGAAGATGCCTTGCTTGCGGCAAGGGCAAGGCCTCCGTACTTCGATCTTCAAGAGCGGAGGGTAAGAGGGCTTGTTGAGGCGACTCTTATTCAGGCTGCGAGTTGTCCAAAGTGTTTTGATCTTGGGAAGGTCGTGGACGCGTTGGGAATGGAGCTTGTGCTGAGCAAAGTGACAACGTTAAGGCAGGAGGAAGCTGAAGGGTTGATTCAGAAGTATGGCTTGGTGAAGCTTCCAACATTGGTGTTGAGTAGTGAAGCCAAGGTGTATAAGGATTTTGCGGAAGCGTGGAAGAGTTTTGGTGTGATTGCGGATGATGGGAGTTTTGTATTGACAGAGCAAAATCCTCCGTATAGAGAGGTTCTTACTGGAAAGACAAGGGGGTTAGTGGGTATTACGTATATAACTGATGGGGGATGTGGGGAGTGTTATAATGTGACGTTGCACAAGGAGGTCTTGGAAGGGAGGTTTGGGATTGTGCTTGTTGCTGAGAGGGTGCTTGATCTGAAGGAGGCTGATGCTCTTATTTTGACGTATAACATTACGAGCGTTCCTACAATAATTCTTTCTCCAGAAATTAAGGATTATAATCTTGACAGCGTGCTTGCTCAGGTTGGCACGTTTGAGAAAGATGGAAGTTATGTCTTTAGGCTGGTTGAGGTGTTTGGAGCTTACAGGGATATGATGAGCGGTAAGGTTGTTGCTCCAGAGAAAGATGCTTAAAGAATCATGCAAGAAGGTTTTTTATGGATCAACCTTCAGATGAAAGATGAGGAAGTTGTCTGGGTTGTAACATCAGATGATTCTTGTTGGGAGGGCAACAGGCGCGTTGTGTGAATTGTGGGCATAAGGAGAGTTGCTGTTGCTGAAAACATAAATATTTAAACAATGCTTGCTGTGATGGCTCATGCAAAAGACTGTGGCGAGGGATACGCCTTTGGCTGAGTTGACCTTGAGGAAGTATGAGCGGCCAAATCCAGAGTCGAAGCGTGATTTGATTAGGAAGGTGTGTTTGTCTGTGGGATTGTTGCAGCCTGGCGATTCTAGGGATATTATTGTTGATATTTTTCAGGTGTTGTTGGAGGCGAAGGGTCCGATGAACGCTGAGATGCTTCAGCGGGAGGTGATTGAGTGCAGAAAGAGAAGGAAGCTCGCGCTTCAGGGGATTGCAGCGTCAAACATCAGGAGGCAGGTGCGGAGGTTGAGGGACTTGTTTCTTGTTGAGAAGGTGAACAATCAGTACAGGATCGCTGAGAATGAGGATTTGCATACGTTGTTTGAGGAGAAGATTAAAAAATTTTATTTGAATTCTATTTTAACAAGGGTTGAGGAGTACTTCAAGGCGTTGAAGTGAGTTTTTTCGGGGAAAAAATGAAAAAGTTTTTAAGTAAGTTCTAATCACGTGAAAAGATGATCTTTAGAGGTCGTAAAAAAAGCGGAGATGAACAGTACTTGTAGGATTTCTAAGCGCTATTTGCGAAAGCGCTGGCCGTTTCTCTCCCAAAACGACCATGGGACGTTGTACATTGAGGGTGTTTCGGTGAAGCTCTTGGCTGCGAAGTATGGGACGCCATTGCAGCTTCTTATTGAGAGCGACATCAGGAGAAAGTTGCGGAGGTTTAAGGCTGCGTTTCCTTACGCGAACTTAAGGCCGCAGTACGCGGTCAAGGTGAATTCGAATTTGGAGATTTTGAAGATTGTGAAGGAAGAGGGTTTTGACTTGGATGCTTCGTCTGTTGGTGAGATCATTCTTGGCATGCTTGCTGGCTTTAGGCCTGAGCAGATTACGTTCACGAACTTGTACAAGTCTGAGCAGGACTTGCTCTTTGCTTCAAAGGTTGGCGTGTACGCGGTTACTGTTGATTCATATGAGGAGTTGAAGAGGGTTGTTCAGGTTGCTGGAAAGATGGCGGGATCATTGCGTGTTTTTTTGAGGATCAATCCGCTTATCACCTATAAAGAGTATAGCACGAGAAATCAGCAGTATGGGATTCCTCTTACTATCGCGAAGAAGAGTGTTGATCTTGCGACATCATCTCTGAATGTGCATCTTGTTGGTTTTCATTTTCATGGTGGTTACATGAAGCACAGCGAGTTGTACGCTCTTGCTGCGAGAAAGCTTGCAAGCCTTGGGAGATATGCTGTTGGAAAGGGTGCGCCTTTGGAGGCTTTGGATTTGGGGGGTGGTTTTCCTTATGAGTATGGCTCAAAAACGTTTTACGCGCCTGAGGAGATGGGTGAAAGTTTTGTGAAAACGTTTGAGGCGCTCTTGGAGGAGCATGATCTTGGAAAGTTGAGGCTGATTTTTGAGCCAGGAAAGTTTATTGTCGGGAACGCTGGTATTGGCTTGATGAAGATTGTGAGCAAGAAATATCTTGGGAAGAAGAAGCTTGTGGTGACTGATGGCGCTACGTATTGTATGCTTCCTGACACGATGGTGTACAAGCAGTATTATGATTTGTTGCCTGCGACAAAATTAACGCAGCCGCGGGTGCGCGTGTTTGATATTTGTGGCTGCACGTGTGATTGTATTGACAAATTTGGGACGAATAGGATGATGCCGCGCCTGCAGGAAGGTGATCTTATTGCGATTATGGATTGCGGTGCTTATTCAAATGTGATGGCTTCGAATTTTAACACGTTGAAGAGGCCTCCTATTATCATGATCAAAGAGGATGGTTCGACGAAGCTTGTGAGAAGGAGGGATCGTTATTCTGAGATGTTTGCGCCTGAGCTTGACGCGTTGAAGATGGGTGATCAGAAGGAGTTGATGAAGTTGTATAATTTGTTGAGGGTGAATATGAATCAGGTGTGGAACAGTCAGCTGCCGAAGGCGCAGGTGGAGCAGTTGCCTCTTGAAAGAGCGGAATAACTTTTAAATCAGAAGAGTATATGATTGTAAAATAAAATATGGATTTTTACGAGTATATTTTTTATAATAATGCTTAAATAGGATGAATTCTACCAACGAGATATGACAA
>DASRUL010000012.1:0-44162 GCA_035655455.1 Candidatus Nanoarchaeia archaeon
TTCTAGAAAAGTCGGAGATAGAGAATATGTTAAGTGGGTTTTAGTTATCCCTCCAAATATCGTGGAAGAACTAAAATGGAAAGAAGGGCAGGAATTAGGAGTTGAAATTAAAGAAAATAAGCTGATAGTTAAGAAAAATTAATTTTTTGTTCAAAACTCCAGATGTTTACTTTACAGCTCATAAAAAGGCAATTTTTATAAACCACAACCGGATCTTCTCTCTACCCCCGCCTAGCTCAACGGCAGAGCATTCGGCTGTAGACGAAGCGTCGCTGTTCGATCAATGTTCCAAAGACAACGAGATGAAAAACAGACAGCGGAACCCGAAAGGTTGCTGGTTCAAGTCCGGCGGCGGGGACTCATCTTTTATTTGAAAATTAAGTATAACAGCTAATCGACTTTCAAAAACAAACCATTATAAAGCTTATCCCACCTTGTTTTGTTATGCATAAAAAAATAGCATTCTTCATTTTGCTCTTTATTTTGTTCTCATTCACAGCTACCGCTGTTTCTATGCCAAGATGTTTTGCTGAGGGAGACTCTGAGGAATGTGAGAAATGTCTGGATAGTGATGGAAGAGAGGTGGATATGGCGCTATGTAAAAAGTGTATAGATAGTGATGGAGGAAAGAATGTTTTCGAATCTGGGAGAGCGGGATCAATCGCGTCAGGGGCTCAGTTAGATTGGTGTGAATATTCTAGAGGGATGGGTAGCATTAATGAAGCGTATTGCTTGAATGAAGAGGAATATGCTTCTGAAAAGATGTTTTGTCCTTCTGAAAAACCGTTTTGTAATAAAGGGGCCTGTTCTTCTGAAAAGCCACGTTGCATAGAAAATGATAACGGAAGAAATCCGTTAGCTCAAGGAACCACATTTTCTTCTTTCGTAGCAGATCATAGGGGACATACGGATTATTGCCGGCAAACTTCTACAGGGGCACCTTATGATCCGTGTTCTGGTCCTGACTGTAGTTTGAGAGAATTTTATTGCATGGAGGATTATCCAGATGGGATTTTGACAGATATTCCTTGTCCAAATGGGTGTGAAAACGGGGTTTGTGCCAATATAGATGAAGAGGATTATGGACCGATGCCAACAACACCTTCTCAGGAGCAGGGAAGTTATGCAACAAGCACTCCTGAGCAATTAGAAACTCCGATATCTGAAGAACTAAAGAATTTTAAAAAAGTAGTGGTAGAACCAACGCCTTCTCAAGTTAAAACGTCAAAGTTCAAGTCTTTGTGGAAAGAAGAAGTTTATTGCAATGGCTGTCTTTTGGAAGAAACATGTTATCCTATCTCTTATAGAGTGGAAAGCGAATATTGCGATAAAAACGGATTCTTAGTTCAAAAAGAAACAGATGCCGTATGCAATAATAGCTTTGAATGTACTTCAAATCTCTGTATAGATAATAAATGTGTCAGCGCGGATTTATGGCAAAAGATCGTAAGATTATTTACAAGATTGTTTAATTTTTAAAAGAAGGTTTGTCTTTCAGAATTTAATGGGATTGATCTACTTGCGGGACTCATCCTATAAACAGCTAAGAAAAAAGCATTCTGGAACAAAATTCCACTAACCCCCACGAAAGGAAGTCGTTCTTTTAAAACAAAAAATCTTATAAACAAATCAACTTTGACTAATCCTGCCCTGGCATTACTGCCCTTATCCTTTATGATAGGATGGCAAAGGTAGTGTAGCGGTCAGCACTGGGCCCTGTCGAACAAACTTTTTACGGAAGGTTTGATCAAAAATATAGAAAGGCCCCAGCCCGGGTTCAAATCCCGGCCAGGGCGTTATATTTACATTTCTAAAAGGCTTAATGGATTGTTTTATTTGACTTATATCTGTTTTAGGAAATTCAACGCCCGACGAGGAACACGAACTTGAATTAATTTTGTTTGATAAATTAAATTTAAGAATTTATTGTGATGACCCAAACAAAATAAGATTTTAAAAAGGATTTTACTAGTAATATAACCTTATTTTACTTTCAACTTCTTCTTTATGTTCGTCTAATGTTAGACCTAGCAAGCTGAGAATTTCAGGCTTGGCAATTTTAGCTAAAACAGAGGGTTTTGAGATCAACCCCATTCCTTCTCTGCTTCTTCTTGGGAAGACTAGTCCATTCACTACAATTTCTAAACAGGCATATCTGTTTTTAATTCTTCTGAATGGCCCAATTTCTTTAGGTTCAACTAGACCGACAATTAAACCCTTTGGTCTATAATATTGCCCGTCACATGATTCTGAATCGTACTTTCCTTCATCTGAAGGAGGTTCCTTTAAAGAAAAGTCCCATGGCGTGGAAAAAGAAGTTTCGTCATTCACTAATTCCTCAAAGCTTCTCCTTTTGAGTTTTCCCTCTCGTCGATAAGGATTACTAAGAGAAATAGGAGATGTTATTTTATGCCATAAACCTGGAGTAAGTTCTGCCATTTCTATATCTATTGGATTCAATCTTTCATGCAAATCTCTTAAAAACATTCTAACTCTCTCAACATTTTTAGTAAATGTTCTATTAATCACAGTTTGTCTATCCTTGACTTCTTCGCAAGAAAATCTTCTTTCTAAATCACGTATTTGTTCTTTAGTAGGATAGAGAAGCTCTAATGCTTGAGTCACATAAGTAGGTTCACATCCAAGTTCTTCTCCAATTTCAAGAATTTCTTTCCTGGCTTCTCCATTTTCTAGTCCATCTAGTGTTCTTTCAGGTAAGACTGCGATACGAGTTTCATCCACTGACTTTAATGCTTCTGCCATTTTTATAATTCTTTCAATATCGTATTTTGCCATCTTTACCTTACCTACTATAACTATATAAATCTTATGTTATGCTACTACTTATAAGAAGTTAATATTTTATCTGGAAAATATTATAGGCACAAAAGACATGTTCATTCTTAAGAAATTAGAAATGTATTTATAAGTAGAAACTTATTAAAGATTTTCGAAAAAAACCAACGCTGGAATGAAATCCAATTGACTATCACTTTGCAAGAGGGTGTTTCATCGATGGCGCGAAAGAAGAAAAAAATGATCTTGACAATTAGGGCGAAGACAACGAAGCGTCCGCGCTTAGAAACATTTATATAACACTTGTTGACAGAAACAACATTATGAAAAAGAGCTCTACTTTTCTTCTTCTTTTTACCTTTTTTCTCGCCGCCTGCACCAGTCTCGAAAACCTTAACCTCAGCCAATTCAGCGACGAAGACTTAGCACGCGTTTCGAACGCAGCAATTGTTTGTAATCCACCCTATATACGATTTGAAATAGGCTGCTGCCTCGACACCAACGCAAATTCTATCTGCGACCAAGATGAAGGCATTTCTTCAGACCTTCCTCTGACCACACCATCGCAACAACCACCAGCACCTACTGTAGATGAACCTTTCCCTGAGCCTCTTCCGCCAGTAGAACAAACCCCTCCACCACAACCACCAACATCCCTAACTGTAGGAGTCACTGACGCAACACGCACCATCCAAGTTTCACAACTTACCCTCCAACAACAAGGCGTCGCCTTCACAGATCCAAACTTCGGAACAAGCATCAGGCGCGCATCAGCAACATCAAACACCGCAGGAAGCTTTGAAACGCACACTTATTCCCAATTACAAGCGTTCAGCTCAGATAACGCGTACATTCTCCTTAACGGAGAACCAGGCTACATGATCAGAAGAACAAGCGACTTCGCCATCCTCCCAGGACTCAGCGACACAGATATCAACACCTTCTTACCCTTAGAAGAAATCAATGTCCCACGATGGCATCCGACTCAAAGCCACATCATCGTCCACTTTGATACCAACGCAGACGAAGACTTAACTTTGCAATTTACTAATGTCGATACAAAAACAACCACAGACATCGCAACACTCCCAGGACTCGTCAGAATCCAAGGCGCACAATCCTTCGACGAACTCTCCCATGATGGCAGATGGATCACTGGACTCGCAGTCAGCACCAACGAAGATCCCACCATCTTCGCCTACGACATGATCAACAGACAATTCGGCGCTAGAATGACCCTCCCTCAACTCTACTCAACAGCATGCCCACGAGATCAAGAATACGGAGAAGTCGAGCCAGATTGGATTGGAGCATCACCACTCGGAACCTATCTCGTCGTCCAATGGAAGAGAGATGGCGACCAACGCTGCAGCGGACTCGAAACCTTCAACGTCAGAACAGGAGAATTTATAGGACGCGTCACAGATGGTCACCAACATGGAGATTTAGGAGTAGACAGCCAAGGAAGAGAATTCTTCATGACCTACGAAGTAGGACACCCAAGCGGAGAAGCAGCAATTGGCGTCAGATATTTACCAGGACTAGCAACAGTAGCGCCAGTCACTTACCCGCTTATCTTACCAGATTGGATAGGGGACCACATCTCCTGTCAAAACCAACAGCCAGCAGGCTACTGCCTTATCACCACCTCACCAGGGCTCAACGGCCAACATGACCCACTTGAACGAGAACTCTTCCTCCTCAGCGTCGACGGACGAGTACGAAGATTAGCGCATCACAGATCCAGCCAAGACAGCTACTGGGCACAACCACGCGCAAGCATCTCACGAGACGGACGATACGTCATCTTCGCCTCAGACTGGGGAAGGAATCCTGGACAAGACAGCGTAGACCCTTACATCATCGACTTACGACCAACAGAACAAACACCCACGGGAGCAGTCATCGCACCACCTGAACCAAGCACCCCATCGCCTCCACCAACACAAACACCCACTCTTCCACTAACAACACTCACAGGGACAATCGCCTTTAATATCGCAGAGCAACAATGGTACAACGAACCAGTCATCACACAAAACACTATTAGGTTCGTCCTCCATAATTACTTGGGAAACGAAGGATGCAACGAAGCCTATCCTGGAAAATACTTGTACCACTTCTACACCGCACCCCTGGGAAGCACCAGCTACACAAGAGTCCAAGCAACACAAGAAACCTTAACAGGCTGCGACAAATTCAGCGATTTCATTATCCCATTCTCAACGCAAGGAACTTATAACGTCGCAGGATGCGTCGCACTTGATGGAGACATGAACAGAAATATTTGCGAAATTCTTGAAGCTGCGACAGCTTAACTCTCCTTCTGCAACTTTCTTAAAAAACTTCTCCGTCAATTTTTAAATGGCATGCATACGAATCAACTTGAGCAATACTGCTCTTTTTATCATTTAGAAATATCCTCTCTTTCTGCAACGTACATCAAATAATCAATACCCTTCTCCATCTGATCATACAAACTCTCGTGAGTATAGTTTCCTGAAGCCAACCACTCTTTCCCCTTTTTATAAATTGAAGAAGTTAGTCTTTCTGAAAATTTTCTAAATCTTTCATCAGACGGGTTCATCGCTGTTCTCGCTAACACCATTTTTCCTTCCAAGCCTTTAAAAAATTCATGTATCTCTGGAGAAAGCCCAAGATCCTCTAACCTTTTCGGCACATTCGCATCCATATCTAAAAAAGGAATAGCAAAAAATTATAAACTTGCCTATTTCAAGATCTTCTGAAAATCTGAAGATAACGATAAGACTTTTCTCTTTCAGGAAGAGGCATTTTATATCCAAACTCCGCATCGCCTTTTCCAATATCCAAACCAGCTTCTCTTAACCTTTCAATATACTGTTCCACAGAAGAAGGAGCTATCTCTACACGAAATGACATCTCCCACATCTTTCCATGTCTGAATTTTTGAAGAAGATCAGCCACATTCTGAGGAGTTGTATCAGCTTCCATTATATCATCAGAAAGTTCGCGACGCTTCATCTTTCACATAGAATTTTACCTCATTAAAAAGTTTTCGATTACATTACTTCAAAACACACAAAAAATCGCAACATTTATAAACAAAATCATGTTCCACTTTTTATGAGTCTTTCTAGACAGGAGAAGCATCTGCCAAAAATCATTGCTTTTAACATCCTAGAGAGACCGCTCACCACGGGCCGGTAGCTCAGCTTGGTAGAGCACCTGAATCACAGCCACAAAAGAGGACAACACACAAGCATCGGTCACACTCAACCAGCAAACCCTCACGTTCGGTGACACTTTTACTCACGCTGAGAAGAAATCAGGTGGTCGAGGGTTCAAATCCCTTCCGGCCCGCCACACTCACCCATGGAAGAACAAGAACACTTTAACATTTCAACCCACACCCTCGTACCAACCCACACCAAGATCAACGAGGAAGAAAAACAACATCTTCTCACCATGTACAATATCGGCCCAAAACAATTACCTCTCATCCACCATAACGACCCAGCAATAACAAAACTAGAATGCCAAGAAGGAGACATCATCAAAATCACAAGAACAAGCCCAACAACAGGAACAACCACTTTTTACAGGAGGGTCGTTCATGGTTAAAGGGTACAAAGACCTCATCGCAGTATACTTCAGAGAATACCCTTTCGTCGAAGCAAACATCGTAAGCTTCAACGACTTCATCGAAAAAGGCATCCAAAAAATCGTAGATGAAATCGGAGACATCATTCCAACAATTATTCCCCAAGAAGTAGAAAGCTTCGTCATCAAACTCAAAAAAATCTGGATAGAAAAACCAAGCATCATCGAAGCAGACGGCAGCAAGAGAGACGTCTATCCCAACGAAGCAAGACTCAGAAACCTCACCTACTCAGCACCCATCTTCCTCGAAGTCAGCGCCTACGTTGATGAAATCCAGCGCGAAAGCTTCACCTCCATGATCGGAAAGCTACCCATCATGGTCAAGTCAAAACACTGCCATCTCCACGGATTAAAAAAAGACGACCTCATCAAACACGGAGAAGACCCGGATGACTCAGGAGGATACTTCCTCATCAACGGAAACGAACGCGTCATGATCACAGTAGAAGACTTGGCATCTAATAAGTTCTTCGTCGAGCACAAAGGAGCAGGACCAAGCGAATACGTAGGCAGAGTCTTCTCAGAAATGGGAAGCTACAGAATACCGCACATCCTTGAACAAATGAAAGACGGCATCTTCAACCTCAGCTTCACAAGATTCAGAAGAATCCCAGCGATCAGTATCATCAAAGCACTCGGCCTCGTCAAAGACCAAGAGATTACGAAACTCATCTGCGGCGCAGACAACGTTTATGACTCCGTCCTCATCAACCTCTATGATGCGGCAGATCTCACCACACAAGAAGAAGCGCTTGACTACTTATCCAAAAAAATAGGCATCACCCAACAAGACCAAAAATTCGAAAAAACCTACGAGCAACTCGACAAATATTTGCTCCCCCATCTTGGAACGCAATCCAAAGACAGAATTACAAAGGCCTACAACCTCTGCAAACTCATCAGAAGATTCATCATTGTCACAGAAGAACAAAAACCCCTCACAGACAAAGACCACTACATGAACAAAAGACTCAAACTCTCAGGGGATATGTTCGAAGACCTCCTCAGAGCAAACATGCGCAGCCTCGTCCAGGACATCCTTTACAACTTCCAAAGACTCGTAAAAAGAGGAAAATTCCAATCCATTAAAATCATCATCAGGGACGAGCTCTTAACCTCCAACATCAAGAGCAGCCTTGCCACAGGATCCTGGACTGGAGGAAGAAAAGGCATCAGCCAAAACATCGACAGAACAAACATCCTCGCGGCATACTCCCACCTGCTCAGGGTCAACTCGCTCTTAACCTCCACCCAAGAAAATTTTGAAGCACGAGCACTCCACCCGAGTCATATGGGGAGATTATGCCCAATCGAAACCCCGGAAGGAACAAGCATTGGACTCAAGAAAAATCTCGCACTCATGACCAACATCTCGCGAGGAGAAGTCGCAGAAGAAAAACTCAAAAAATCCCTTGAAGGCATCGGACTCAAACTCACACAATGACAGACATCTACATCAACGACAAATACACCGGAACAGCAACAGACCCAAGGGACTTTGTCAAACAACTCAGAACAGAACGCAGAAGAGGAGCATTCCCCCTTGAACTCAACTTTTTTTATAATGAGGACTTCGACGAAATTCATCTTGACACCACTAGGGGAAGAGCGCGCAGACCCCTCATCGTCGTCGAAAATGGAAAGCCAAAACTCACAGACCAACACCTCCATGACCTCAAAAACGGAGAGATCAAATGGGAAAAACTCGTCAAAGAAGGCATCATCGAATACCTTGACGCCGCAGAAGAAGAAAACTGCCTCATCGCATTCAACGACCAAGACCTCACCAAGGACCACACCCATATTGAAATCGGACCAATTGTCATCTTAGGATTAGTCACAAGCCTTGTGCCTTACGCTAACTACGGACCAGGATCAAAACTCATCAAAGGAAGCAAAATGCAAAAACAATCCATAGGTATGTACGCCGCAAACTTCCTCCTCAGAATGAACACCGACGTGAGCGTTCTTCACTATCCCCAAAAGCCTATCACCAAGAGCTTCATGCACGATCTCATTGAATTTGAGAAACATCCCGCAGGACAAAACATCGTCATCGCGATCATGAGCTACGAAGGGTACAACATGGAAGACGCGGTCGTCCTCAGCAGAGCGTCAGTAGACAGAGGCCTGTTCAGAAGCACCTACTTCAGACCCTACACTATAGAAGAACTCCGCTACCAAGGAGGGCTTGTTGACGAAATCTGCATCCCAGACAAAGAAGTCAAAGGTTACAAGTCAGAAAAAGACTACAGACTCCTTGAAGAAGACGGCATCGTCTCCACAGGAACAAAAGTCAAAGAAGAAGATGTCCTCATCGGAAAAATCAGTCCCCCACGCTTTCTCGGAGAATTCGAAGAATTCAGCATCGCAGCAAACATCAAACGCGAAAGCTCAACAGCAATCAGCCACGGAGAAAAAGGCATCGTCGACATGACTATTATCACAGAAAACGAAGAAGGAAACAGGCTCATACAAACCCGGCTTCGAGAGCAACGCATCCCAGAAATCGGAGACAAATTCGCGTCAAGACATATGCAAAAAGGCATCCTCAGCTTTCTTGTTGATCCAGAGGACATGCCCTTCTCAACCTCAGGCATCACCCCAGACCTCATCTTCTCACCCCATGGCATTCCCACAAGAATGAGCATCTCCCACCTCATTGAAGTCATCTCAGGAAAGGTAGGCAGCCTCAGCGGAGAATATATCGATGGAACAACCTTTGACGCAGCACCAGAAAAGGACCTGAGAAAAGCGCTTAAAAAACTCGGCTTCAGAGACAACGGACTCGAGGCATTCTACAGCGGAACAACAGGACACATCCTCCACGCGCGCATCTACACTGGCAATATGTATTACCTCAGGCTCAAACATATGGTAGCGAACAAACTCCACGCACGTGCGACAGGAAAAATCCAACTTTTAACCAGGCAACCCATCGAAGGACGATCACAAGGAGGAGGGCTCAGAGTTGGAGAAATGGAAAAAGACTGCTTCGTCGCGCACGGAGCATCACTCCTCCTCAAAGAACGTTTCGACTCAGACAAAACTCTCGTCTACGTCTGCGAAAGCTGCGGACTGCTAGCAATATACGACAACTACAAAAACAGAGAATACTGCACCAAGTGTGGGGGAAACGTCAAAATCAGCACCGTTGAAATGTCTTACGCATTCAAACTGCTCATCGACGAGCTCAAATCTCTCTGCATCCATCCCAAACTCATCCTCGGAAGGAAGTACTAACCATGCACTACGTTTACAAAAAGATAGACGCCCTCATCTTTGGCGTGTTGTCACCAGACGCTATCAAAAAAATGGCATGCGCCAAAATCGTCACCCCGGAGCTCTACGACAAGGAAGGATTCCCAGTAGATGGAGGACTCATGGATGTCAGGCTCGGCGTCATTGACCCAGGCATCAGATGCAAAACCTGCGGCGGAACCCTCAAGGACTGCATGGGCCACTTCGGATACATGGACCTCGCAAGGCCAATCATCCACATCAAATACGCAGACGTCATCCTCACCTTCCTCAGGGCAAGCTGCAGAGAATGCGGCAAACTCCTTACAGACAAAAAAATAAAAATCGAAGTCCAAGAAGAAATCCCAGATGAACAACCCCGCCAAGAAGAAACTCAGGACGAAACAGAAAAACCAACAAAAAAAACAAAAACAACAACCAAGAGCGTCAAAATCTGCATAGCCTGCAACGCGAAACAGCTTCCTATTAAACTAGAAAAACCAACCACTTTCCTCGAAGACGAAAAAAGACTCACACCGATCGATATCCACACCAGACTCAACAGAGTAACAAACGAAGACGTAGCAAAACTCGGCCTCGACCCAGCATACGCGAGACCAGAATGGATGGTCCTCACCATCCTCCCAGTACCACCGGTCACTATCAGACCGAGCATCACCCTCGAAACAGGAGAACGCAGCGAAGATGACCTCACCCACAAACTTGGGGACATCGTCAGAATCAACCAACGCCTCTTCGAAAACATCAACGCAGGCGCGCCAGAAATCATCGTCGAAGACTTGTGGGAACTCCTCCAATATCATGTCACAACCTACTTCGACAACGAAATCAGCCAAGTACCACCAGCACGACACAGATCGGGACAAGCACTCAAAACCCTTACAGAACGCATCAAGAGCAAGGAAGGACGCTTCAGACACAACCTCGCTGGAAAAAGAGTCAACTACGCAGCACGCACCGTCATCAGCCCAGATCCAAAACTAGAAATCAACGAAGTAGGCGTCCCACTCAGCGTCGCCATGGAACTCACCATTCCAGAAAGAGTCACAGAATGGAACATCAAACGCCTCAAAAAATTCGTCGAACATGGACCAGGAAAATACCCGGGAAGCAACTACGTCGTCAGACCAGATGGAAAAAAGAAAAAAATCACCGAAGAAACCCACGAACAACTCCTCGAAGAACTACAACCGGGCTACGCTGTAGAACGGCACCTCATGAACGGTGACATCGTCGTCTTCAACAGACAACCAAGCCTCCACAGGATGAGCATCATGTCACACCATATTAAAGTCCTTCCAGGAAAATCCTTCAGACTCAACCCAACCGTGTGCAACCCCTACGCTGCAGATTTCGACGGAGACGAAATGAACCTTCATGTCCCCCAAACAGAAGAAGCACGCGCGGAAGCAGAAATTCTCATGGAGGTACAAACACAAATCATCACCCCAAAGAACGGACTCAACATCATCGGGTGCAGCACTGACGCGATCACCGGAAACTTCCTCCTCACCAAACACATAGAATTTGACAAAGAAGACGCCATCCAACTCCTCCACACCATTGGCGTCTACAATCAAGAACGCTTCGAAAAGTTCAAGAAAAAAGTCAGTGGCAAAGAAATCTTCAGCGCACTCCTCCCGGACACCTTCAACTTCATCGGACAAACAAAAACAAAAAAACCAGTCATCATCAAAAACGGAACCCTCGAAGAGGGATTCATCGACAAGGCAACTATTGGGGAAGAAAAAGGAGAGCTCATCAGGGCAGTCTACGCCCAATACGGATCATCGATAGGCATCGACCTCCTCGGAAAGATCTTTAGGCTCGGACTGGAGGCCCTCAACAGAAGAGGCTTCACCACCACTATCGCAGACACAGACCTGCCAACAGACGTCACAGAAAAAATCAAAGAAACCCTCTACAACGCGGAACGAAGAGTAACCCAACTCATTGACCAATACAAAAACAAAGAACTCGAAAGTCTCCCGGGATTAAGCCCCGAAGTGAGCCTTGAAGTCAAGATCCAAGAAGTCCTCAACAAAGCAAGAAGCCGCGTCGGAGAACTCATCTCGGAAATCTCAGACGAGAACAACGCGACTATCATCATGGCAACCTCTGGAGCAAAAGGAAGCAGCCTCAACCTCGCGATGATGGCAGGATGCGTCGGCCAACAATCACTCAGAGGCAAAAGAATCGAAAACGGTTACAAAGACAGAACGCTCAGCGTCTTCCAACGAGGAGACCTCACGCCACGAGCAAAAGGATTCATCAAAATGGGCTACAAAGAAGGATTACCGCCACAAGAATTCTTCATGAACGCGCTTACCGGAAGAGACAGCCTCATGGATACCGCTCTCAGAACCCCAAAATCAGGATACCTGTACCGAAGGCTGTCAAGCGCGCTCCAAGACTTAAAGATAGCCTATGATTATACTGTCAGGGACGCAAACGAAAACATCGTCCAATACCTCTACGGAGAAGACTGCCTCGACGTCTCAAAAACAGAAGGCGGAAAAATCAACGTCACCCGCATCACCAAAGAAGTCATCGGAGAAAAATAACCATGCTCCCGGAACACCTACAAAAAGAAATCGAAGACATCAGCAAAAAATTCAAACCCACAGAAAAACAAAAACAAGAAATAATCAAACGCGTCGACCATCTCTACCAAGAAGCAAAAATCTCACCAGGAGAGGCCATTGGAATAGTAACAGCAGAAAGTTTTGGAGAACCCAGCACCCAAATGACCATCAGCTCCTTCCACTTCGCAGGCGTAGCAGAAATGAACGTTACTGTCGGCCTCGTGAGACTCATCGAAATCTTTGACGCTAGAAAGAATCCAAGCACACCTATTATGCAACTCCCACTCAAAACCAAATACACCAAAACCCTCGACATGGTCAGAGAAGTAGCAATAAAAATCAAAGAAACCAAACTCGCAGATGTCGTAGATGAAATTTCTATTAACATCGCGAAAAACACCATCGAAATAGAACTCGACAAAAAACGGCTCAAAGAGTTTGACATCAAACCAGGATACGTCCTCACCAAACTCAAAGAAAACTTCAAAAGCCTCGAAGTCAAAGAACTCAAAGAAGCGATCGCCCTCAAACCAAAAGAACAAATCAAACTCGCAGAACTCTACAAACTCAAAGAAAAAGCAAAAACCATCCACCTCGCAGGACTCAAAGGGGTAACCCAAGTCCTTCCCATCAAAGACGATGAAGGCAACTACACCATCCACACCGCAGGATCCAACCTCGCAGACAGTCTCTCCATGGAAGAAATCGACAAAACAAAAATCATCACCAATGACCTCTTCGAAATAGCAGAAGTCTTAGGCATCGAAGCAGCACGCCAAACCATCATCAACGAATCGCTTAAAGTTATCAAAGACCAAGGCCTTGACATTGATATCAGACATATCATGTTACTCGCAGATGTCATGACCAGAACAGGAATAATCAAAGGCGTCACCAGAACAGGCATCACCGGAGAAAAAGAATCAGTCCTCGCACGAGCAAGCTTCGAAACGCCCATGAAACACATCATAAACGCAACCCTCATCGGAGAAAGAGATGATTTGAACAGCGTCGTAGAAAACGTCATTCTTAACCAACCCGTACCACTCGGAACAGGACTTCCCGGACTTGTCGTCAAAGTCAAGAAAAAATGAACACAACAGAACAACTCAAACAAGACCTCAAGACCGGAAAGCCCATCTACGGCAGGGAAGTCACCCTCAAAATGCTCAAACAAGGAACACTCAAAAAGGTGTACCTCGCCAAGAACTCCCCAGACAAACAAACAGTAACAAGCCACGCGAACCAGGCAAGAACAGAAGTCATCCTCCTCGAAGAAGACAACGTCAAACTCGGAATTCTCTGCAAAAAACCATTTCCCGTAAGCATTCTCAGCTTCCCACAATGAAACTCACCAAGGACATCATCCAATACATCACCCTCTTCGAAAACGTCACAGGAGCAAGCGTCAAAGATTGCCTCCTTCAAGAAAACAGCCTTATCTTCATCGTAGAAGAAGGAAATGTTCAGAAAGCGCTCCGCGGCTCAAGAAAAATAGAACAACTCACCAAGAAACACGTCAGCATCATCGGCTATTCTGAAGACATCCAAAAATTCCTTCTTAATCTCCTTTACCCAGAAAAGCCAGACAGCATCAATCAGGAAGGAAAACTCGTTCTTATCCACGTTCAAGACGCCAAAACCAAAGGAAGAATCTTCGGCAGAAGCAGAGAACGACTCCAATGGATCAACACTCTTGTAAAAAAATACTTTGATATTGAAGAAGTAAGAGTGAACTAAAATTATTTCCTTAACTCTGCATACATCTTCACCATTTCTCTGATCAAGCGCTCAGAAGAAACTTTTCCACCAAACGCATCGACAGCAAAAAGCCTTTGCGTTTCCCCTCTTATACGATTATCAGAAATTTCAACCTCTCCATTAATTGGATCAAAATGTAAAACAGCTTTCACATTTTTATTATCATGAAACTCTTTTAAACGCAAATGATACTGAGGAACAAGCTCTGCAACACGCGCTATCCCCTCTAAGGGCTCGTACATCAAACAGTTTAATAAAGGTTGAGCAATTTCTGTTCTCCGTACACCACAATTAAATCTCCATTCTAAACACAAATCTCTCTGAACCTTACTCTGCACACTTACAGAAAATCCACTATATAAATTAGAACGTTCCAAACTACCAAAACATTCGACTATTTCTCTCATAAACATTTCTTCCAAAGGAATACCCTCTTCCTTCGCTGCCAACTGATACGCAGCCAAATCCCTCGCAGCATACACATTGACCATGGCCTTTTTCCAAATTTATGTTCTTTTAAACATTTCCTCTCTTCAACTTGTTTATCCAAACATGTTTCTTCAAACAATAGTAACGTTTAAAAAGAAGGCTGGAATCCTCGAGGCAATGGGAAACAAAGCAAACGGCTTGATGGCAGGAAAGAAACTCAAGACAAGAAGAAAGAGCTCACGCTGGCACAACAAGTGGTACATCAAGCGGGCATTAAAACTCAAAGTCAAGGCAGACCCTTTAGAGGGAGGCAGCCAAGCGAAAGGGATCGTGCTTGAAAAGGTGCAGATAGAGGCAAAACAGCCTAACTCAGCGATGCGCAAATGCGCCAAGATCCAGCTCGTAAAAAACGGCAAACCCATCACTGTTTTCATACCAGGAAACAACGCACAAAAATTCATCAACGAACACGACGAAGTCTTAGTAGAATGCATCGGCGGGAAAATGGGCAGAGCAAAAGGCGACATTCCCTGCATCAGATGGCAAGTCATCAAAGTCAACGACCAAAGCCTCGACGCACTCCTCAAAGGACGCATCGAAAAAGGAAGACGCTAAATGACAGAACTCCTTCTCTTCAACACCTGGAGCACAAAAGACATCAGCGTACAAGACCCTGGACTCAAGAGTTGCATCAACATCGAACAAGTTCTCACCCCAAAAAGCCACGGACGAGAAGCAAAATTCAGGTTCGGAAAGAACAAGTACCATCTTGTGGAGCGGCTCATAGGAAAACTTCAAATCCCAGGGCATAAGGGGAAAAAACACAAATACACCTCAGGACACATGACGGGAAAAGGAACGCACGCCACCAGCATCGTTCTCAAGGCCTTTAAAATCGTCGAACAAAAAACCAAAGAAAACCCAGTTAAGGTCTTCGTCAAGGCTGTCGAGAACGCAGCGCCACGAGAAGAAATCACCACCATCGAATACGGAGGAGCACGCTACCCCCAAGCGGTAGATTGCGCGCCCCAACGAAGAATCGACTTCGCACTCCGCCAGATGACCCAAGGCGCTTATGGAAAGAGCTTCAACAGCAGAACAACAATCGAGCAAGCGCTTGCGGACGAAATTATCAAAGCCTACACCCTTGACAGCGGCAGTCATGCCATCGCAAGAAAACTAGAGGTAGAACGACAAGCAGACTCGAGCAGGTAAACAAATGAACGAAGCTAAATTTTACGGGAGTATCTTGGAAGGTTTAGGAGCTGCAACACTGATATTCGCACCTGAATTAAAAGAATATATTCACACTTATGTCGGCGGATCCGCTCTTATCCTTCTAGGACTAGGTATGCACACAATTGGATATGGCCAAGAAGAAGTGCTAAAAAGAATAGGCGAACTTGAAAAAAAACTATTAGATAAAAACAAATGAACGCCTCTGATCGCTCTGAGAAAAAAATTATCTATATCCAATATTCCCCAGGAAACTCTAGCGCAGACTTCCATTACCTTTTCGAAGGACAAGCAACAGCAATCGAACGAGGAAAAGAATTGGGATTCTACCAATCAAGCGGTTTTAGAAATGAACATACCGATGCACACAAAGCAGCATGGCACGTTCTCCTTAAACAAGGAATTCCCTTGGAAACACTTCTTGAAGCAGTCCACCAACCGCAAGGCTGGATTCCAACAGAACAAAAAGAACTCTTAAAAATTAGAGCTCAGTGGGATGCAACACCAATCCTAATTTTGTTAAGCAGGCCTTAAGATCACGATCAATTCGTTCAAGAATTTCTTCTTGTCCATCAGACAATTTCGTTTTTTCTAATGCTTTTAACTTTTCGTTCCTCAACTCATTCAAAATAAACACGACCTCCTCAAGAACAGTTTGCAAAGACTCTTTTTCCATCATTCCTCACACACTTTAGAGCTATAAATAATTTTCTCCTCAAAAACCCTGAAAGTTTCGCAACCTTTATAAACGAAACGTCCTCACAGCGGCCATGGCAGAAGACATCGTCACACGCTTCGAAAAAGCGATGAGAAACCCGCAGAACATCAGGAATATCTGCACTTCAGCACATATTCATCATGGAAAAACGGCGTTCACAGACAACCTCTTAGCAGCAGCAGGACACATGAGCGCCAAGTCAGCAGGAGATTTAGAAAAAGGCATGACAACCTGGCAGCACGCGGACGAGCAAGAACGACTCATGACTGTTGACGCGGCAAACGTCAGCATGATCCACACCTTTCAAGGACAGGAATACTTAATCAATCTCATCGACACGCCCGGACACGTCGACTTCGGAGGCAATGTCACAAGAGCGATGAGAGCAATCGACGGAACAGTCGTCTTAGTCTGCGCGTCAGAAGGCATCATGCCCCAGACAGAGACCGTGTTAAAACAGGCGCTCAGAGAAAGAGTCAAGCCTGTTCTTTTCATCAACAAAGTAGACAGGCTCATCGACGAAATGCATTTCACCCCGGAACAAATGCAACAACGCTTTCTCGGAATAATTTCAGAGTTCAACAACCTCATCGACCAAATCGCAGAACCAGAATTCAAAGAAATATGGAAAGTCAATATCCAAGACGGAAGCGTCGCGTTCGGCAGCGCGAGAGAAAACTGGGCGCTCTCCTTCCCTTTCATGCAAAAAAAAGGCATCAAATTCAAAGACATCTTCAACCTCAGCAGCATGACAGAAGAAGAACGACAAAACTGGATCTGGAAAAACGCAGCGCTCTGCGAAGTCGTCCTCGACATTGTCATCAAACACTTACCGAACCCTGTCGAAGCTCAAAAATACAGAATCCCAAAAATCTGGCGTGGAGACCTTGAAACAGCATTAGGAAGAGATCTTCTTAGCACAAACAAAGATGGGAAACTTGCCTTCGTCATCACCAGGGTCATGGTAGACCAGAAATCAGGAAGGGAAATCTCAGCAGGAAGACTTTTCTCAGGAACAATGAGCAATGGCACTCAAGTGTATCTCAACGCGGCAAAAAAACAAGAAAAAGTCCAACAAGTGTTCATGTACAACGGCATCAAGACTCAACAGATGGACAACGTTGTCGCAGGAAACGTCCTCGCGGTCGCAGGCATCAGCGGCCAAGCAGGAGAAACAGTAACCCTCGAACCAGAACAGCCCTTTGAAGAGCTCAAACACATCTTCGAACCAGTCATCACCAAAGCAGTTGAACCAGTCAAGGCGCAAGACTTGGCAAAAGTCGTAGACGTGCTCAAAACCGTAGCAAAAGAAGATCCTTCTATCATCATTAAAATCAACGAAGAAACAGGAGAATGCCTCATGAGCGGGATGGGAGAATTGCATTTGGAAATCGTTGAAAACAGAATCGTCACAGAAAAAGGCGTCCAAATCAAAGCAAGCGAACCCCTTGTCATTTACAGAGAAACCGTCACAAAACCAAGCAGAGAAGTCGAAGGAAAAAGCCCAAACAAACACAACAAATTCTATTTTATTGTAGAGCCTATGCCAGACGCGCTCTACAAAATGCTCAAAAACAGAGACATCCCAGAATGCAGACTTAAAAAACGCGACGACAAAATCATCCAAAAACTCGTCAGCATCGGCATCGAAACCAAAGAGGCAAACAAATTCAAGGCATTCTACAAAGGAAACGCCTTTATCGATGGCACCAAGGGCATTGTTCATGTCGGCGAGGTTTTAGAACTCGTTCTTGACGGGTTTGACCAAGTCATCGACGCTGGACCTCTCTGCCGAGAACCCTGCACGAAGCTTATCGTCAAGGTCACTGACATGAAACTCCATGAAGACTCTATCCATCGCGGCCCAGCGCAAGTCTACCCAGCAATTCGAGAAGCGTTACGAGAAGCGATGATCGATGGGGGCGCAGTCATGTACGAGCCCTTACAAATCTTACAAATCGAGGCATTAGTGGACCATTTAGGAGCAATCTCAAAGCTCATCAGCAACAAACGAGGACAACTCCTCGACATGACCCAAGAAGGAAGCATCTACATGACAGTCAAAGCGAAAATTCCAGTAGCAGAAACCTTCGGCTTAAGCTCTGAATTACGAAGCGCAACAGAAGGACGCGGCAACTTCTTTGTTTTGGATCAAGTTTACGAAAAGATACCCTCAGAACTCCAACCAAAAATCATCGTACTGATCAGACAGCGCAAGGGGCTGACAGAAAACCAGTAATATTACTCTTCTTTTAAAGATCTAAGAACTTCAAAAACATAATTCTTATATTTTCTTACAAGTTCTATTTTTTTATCAGGAGAAAGAGCGTCATACAAATCAGTTTTCCAACTCTCAAAACCCATCTTCCTCATCGCTTCAATATTTTCTCTCAACCTAGGATAAGGTTTCACAGCTCTTTCTTCCATTAAAAAAACCATATTCCCAATATAATTAAAAGTATTAAACCTCAACGCATTTTTTCTCAAATATTCAACCGCAGCTTGCCCGTACTTTCTTTCAAGTTCATTTATCCATTTTCTTCTCTCAGCGTGATCTGGGAAATCATCTTTGAAATATCCAAACTTTAAGTATTCCTCAAAAAGTGGAATAAACTCTCTCACCACAGTAGCAAATTCACCAAAGCCCGCTTCAAAATCTACTTCCCTTAAATCAGGAACCTCCCACCCTTCAGCAGGAACAATCTCCACAATATGAGGATCATTTCTTATCGCTTCTTCAAGAGTTTCCATAAAAAGCTCATAAGAAATAATTTTATAAACCTTCCTCTTTGTCCTTACTGCTAAGTAGACATTTGAAATAGCTAAAAAACGACTGTCAATGACAGGCTGTATTGGTTACACTCTTGCGAAAAAAACTGTGAATAAAATTTCTCACAGGAGACAAAGAATTCGAAACTTTTGAAAATGTAGAATTTGTCAAATAATTATTTCTTTCCAAACACCGTATAATGCCATGGCCTTCTCGCAAGACCAGTCTGATCAAGATACACATGTTTTACCCTTGTGTACTCCTCAAAGCTGTACATACTCAAATCCTTCCCAAACCCAGACTGCTTAAAGCCGCCGTGTGGAGTCTCTGAAGTTAAAACACCGTGCTCATTTACCCAGACTGTACCAACGTTTAACTTTTTCGCGATATTCAACAACGTTTTCGCATCTTTTCCATACACAGAGGCAGCAAGACCATACTCCACATCATTCGCTTTTTGAACAGCATCATCAACGTCATCATAAGGCAAGACAGCGATCACAGGACCAAAAATCTCTTCTTGACATACTCTACTTTGTTGTTTCACTTTTGTTAAAATCGTAGGCTCAAAGAAGAAGCCTTTCTCAAATATTTTTCCCTTCGGACGAGCACCACCAACCATCACTTTTGCACCCTCCTCATGAGCAATCTCGACATAACTTTCTACTTTTTGCACCTGCTTCTCAGAAACCAATGGGCCCATATCGGTACTTTCTTTCGTCTGATCACCCAACTTAAATTGTTTTGTTAAATGAACCATCCTTTTCACCAAAGGATCATGCAATTTTTTTGGAACTAACACTCTTGTTACAGCAGTACAATCCTGACCCGCATTCCAAAAACCACCAACAACAGCACCATTCGCAACCATCTCAAGATCAGCATCCTCAAGAACAACAAGAGGAGCTTTTCCACCCAACTCAAGAGCAACCTTCTTCACATTCTTCGACACCTGCTCCAAAACCCTCCTCCCAGTCGCAGTATCTCCAGTAAAAGAAACCATATCCACCTTTCTGCTCCTCACCAATTCAGGACCAAGAATATTTCCATCACCAACAACAACATTCAACACTCCTTTCGGAAGACCAGCCTTTTCAGCCAACATACAAAACTCTAATAATGTTAATGGCGTTAATGAGGAAGGTTTCATCACAACCGTGTTTCCAGCAGCCAACGCAGGAGCAAGCTTCCACACAGCGAGATACAACGGATAATTCCACGGAACAATCCCAGCAACAACACCAACAGGCTCTCTCTTAATTAAAGAAGTACCCATCCCCGAATACTCATTCGCAGCTTTTCCTTCCAACACCCTGGCAGCACCAGCAAAAAAACGCAAATTATCCACAATAAACGGCAGATCAGAATCACGCGCATACTTTATCGTCTTTCCCTGATTCTTCGATTCCAACAAGGCCAAGCCGTTAAGATCAGATTCAACAAGATCAGCGAGCCTCCATATTATCTTCGCGCGATCACCCGGCAACAAGCCAGACCATAATCCTTTGTCAAACGTCTCTCGCGCAATATCAACAGCATGACGCACATCCTCAAGATCAGAACTCGGAACTTTCGCCAATAACTCTTGATTAAAAGGGTTTCTTACCTCACCATAAGAACCATGATGTGGCTTTATCCAGCCTTTCACATAATTCTGATACTGTTTCACCATCTTTTTTCTCAAAATCTTCCAAGACAAAAGAAGTATTTAACCCTTCTCTTTTTTATTTTTCTCCACCCTTGAAAAAAAATCCTAGAACACAATCCTTAAGAATTTCAAAAAAACAAAATCTTATGCGCATCCTCTGCACATTCGGCTTTCACGCATGGAACAAGAAAAAAGGCTACAACAACTGGAGCTCCCATGTGATCGAATACAGCGCTCATTGCCAACGCTGCGGAAAAATCAAAACATGGATTGAGACAAAACCAACACAAGAATGACCCCCGCTTTAGAAATTTTAGCAATAACACATGACTACTTTGCAAAGAATAGCTTCTCGAAAAGCATTTAAACCTACACCTTAGCAAACAGCCTGAAGCGCCAGTAGTATAGTGGTTAGAGCATCACGCGACCAATACATGACGTTGCCAACGTTAAAACCCGGGTTCAATTCCCGGCTGGCGCACTCTTATTATATTTCTATGCGCCTTCTTGTCGGACGCTGTCTGGCACAAGTTTAAGAAGAAAAACGTCTCTTAACAAGGAGCAACCAAACCATGGCAGAAAAAAGAAATTCAAACAACTCCGACCAGAAAACATCAACCACCTGTCTGGAATCAAAGACCCTAGGTGAAGTCTATTCTATAGATCTTATCTCTTCCTTTTAGTGCCATTTTTAGAAAATAAGCCTTATATTTTCTGTCTTGTTTTGGATTTGGCCAATTCTCTTTTACAAGATTCGTTTTGTACTTCTGATTGAGCATAAGAATAACATCCTCATTAAGATATTTGATCTCATTTTCAATCTGATCAGTGAGCAGGTTTAACTCGTTTACCACAGCAACATTCTTATAACGAATCCGGTTATAATCTGCCTTTTCGCATATCTTTTGGATGAGAGTATACTTCTGAAGATTAAGTTTTGCTGCAAAAAATAACGTTTTTAGATTATGGCGATACTCCTTTTTTAATTCTTCTTCGCTTTTATTATTTCTTATACTAAGATACGTCTTCAAAAACTTCTCAATGCTGATTAATAACAAATTCTCAGCTTGTTTTGTATAACCTAAAAATAGCAGGATCCTAAATGCCTGATAATATTTCCTGCTGCTGCTCAACCAATCTATTTCTTCATCTTGATCCATAACAATCCCCTCTTTTCTGTTCCTTCTTTAGATCATACCTCTGCTTAATAATTCGCTTAATGTCTCGGCGATTTTGCATAATATGTCTTATATCGTTATCAACAAAGCCATCTTCTCCAATATAATCTTTTAGCGAATTCCCACCCCCATCATTACAATGAAATTGAGCTATAAAACGCTTCTTTGGAGCATTACTTAACTCGCAATAACGTACTCTCTCTAATTTATTAAGTTGTAAACCGTGTCTACCCCCATGTCCAAAAATCAAGAGCTCTTTCGTATTACTAGCCATTACTATCTTAAAAAAATCATCCTTATTTAAAGGAGTATACACCTTATACGAAATTCGTACCGCCCTGAAATGATCTATCAATAAATCTATACCCTCCCCCCATAGGAAATGTTTCTTCCCCCACCAATAATTGTTTGCAAGGACAACTGCAATATGATCTCCCATGCTTTCTTGTTCTGAATATTTTTTGATCTCACCCCGTGTCTTAAAAAAACCCCTAGCTATATGAAAAAATGTTTGAGGTAAGATAGGAATCACCGCTTTTCTCCGCCATAGTTTACTTACAAGGATACACCAAAATGCAATTGCACTTAAAGCTATGAACGCATACATTTTACACTCATATTTCATCACACAAATCTTAATAAAAGGGCATTATTCAAAAACAATCTCTCAAATGAAAACTTTCGAAGAACTCGTCGAAGAGGGAGTTGGATGCGCTGTCATCCTCGCAGGCTCTGAAAGCGACCAACCCCACATTGATAAAATCGCTAAAGCGCTCGGCATCTATAAAATTCCCTTCGAAGTACGCATCGCCTCAGCACATAAACAACCAGCAGATCTCCAACTCATTTTAGAATTTTATGATAGCCTCAAAGGACCACTCGCTTACATCGCTGTCGCTGGGGGAACAGACGCGCTCTCCGGAACAATTTCTTTTCATTCTCACAGACCAACAATTACCTGTCCGCCAGACCATTACAATCCCAGCGGAACAAGCAACCCTTCAGGAAGCTCAAACGCATACATTGGAAGACCCGAAAACGCCGCACGCTTCGTCGCACAAATGTTCTCCCATTTCAATCCCAAATATCGAGAAAAAATTCTAGAAACTGTTGACCAAAAAGTTAAAGATCTCGAAGTAGGAGACGAAACAATGAGATCAAAATACAAATGAACCTTGAACACCTCGCCCTCACAGACACGCACAACTTGCCTATAAGACACGCAGGAAACGTCCATCAAGGAAAAGTCAGATCAGTCTACTGGCTTACTGAAGAAGACAGCACGAGACTTACGCAAGAACGATCTTACCCCACTGGCGCCACTACCCAATTAGGAGTCATGATCATCAGCGACAGAATTTCCGCATTCGACTGCGGCTGGTAAGCACAAGATGGTCTTCGAGGTGTCCCAGGAAAAGGAGCAGCACTCAATGCAATCTCGCACCACTGGTTCAAAAGATTTGAACAAGAAAAAATTACAGACCATCATATCCTTGACGCACCACACCCTCTTGTATGGATCGTCCGACGAACACAGCCAGTCCTCATCGAAGCAATCGCACGCGCTTACATCACGGGGAGCATGTGGCGCGACTATGCCAAAGGAGAAAGAACCTTCTGCGGCATCAGCCTTCTGGAAGGCCTTAGAGAACACCAAAAATTAGATCATCTCCTTATCACCTCAACAACCAAAGGCGTTTTGAAAGGAATCCCAGGCATCCCAGAAGAAGATGACACCAATATCACGCGACGACAACTCGAACACCACTACGCAGCATTCGGATTTAAAACTCCAGAAGACATCGCGCGCTACGAAGCATTACTCAGCCAAGGCTTTCACCTCATCAGCAGAGAACTTGAAAAACTCGGCCACATTTTCGTTGACACGAAATTCGAATTCGGCTACGCGCCTGATGAACAAGGACAACCAAGACTCATCTCTATTGACGAAATCGGAACTCCTGACTCCTCACGATTCTGGGACGCAACAGCATACGCACAAGGAACAGTAGTTGAACACTCGAAAGAAGGATTTAGAAAATTCCTCTTAAAAAAAACCGATGAAAAAATCCTCCTTGACAAAACAAGAATGCCAGAACGCAAACACTTAGCAGCAACCTACCTTGTCCCTGTAGACGAATTCTACAGCGTATCAGCAACTTACAAAACACTCGCAGAACATATTACAGGAACACCTGCAGCAACCATTGAGAACGCCCAAGAAGAAATCCTCGACGCACTCAACAGATATAAACTTGTAGAATAAATTAAATCCCAGGGTAGCAACATAATTTTTCATCCAAAAAAAACAAGAAAAATCTTGTAATACTATCTTCGAGGGTTCCACCCTTTCATCAGCAACGCATTCGAAACAACAGAAACAGAACTAAACGCCATCGCGGCACCAGCAATCACCGGAGACAACAACCATCCAGTAAGAGGATACAACGCGCCAGCAGCAACAGGAATGCCAACAACGTTATAAAAAAATGCCCAGAACAAGCCCTGCTTCATCTTCTTTACCGCGTACCTGCTCAGCTCCATCGCGACAACAACATCTCTGACATCGTTCTTCACCAAGACGATATCGCCAGCCTCAATCGCAATATCAGTCCCAGAACCAATTGCGATACCAACATCAGCCTGCGTCAAGGCAGGAGCGTCATTAATCCCATCACCAACCATCGCAACTTTTCTTCCTTTCCTCTGCAACTTCTTTATCTCACTCGCCTTTTCCTGCGGCAACACCTCAGCGATCACCCTCTCAATCCCAAGCTGCCTCCCGACAGCAAGGGCGGTCCTCTTATTATCACCAGTAATCAGCACAACCTCCTTTCCAAGCGCTTTCAACGAGCGAACAGCCGCAGCAGCATGCTCCTTCACCACATCAGCAACAGCGACAAGACCAACAGCCTTCTTATCGACAGCAAGCACCATCACTGTCTTCCCAGCGCTCTCAAAAGCCTCAACTTTCTTCTTATCAACGTTTACCCTCTTTTCTTTCATCAAGGCAAGATTTCCCAATAACATCCGCTTTCTCTGATAACGCGCCTCAACACCACGACCAGTAATAGAAACAAACGAGGAAGCATCAGGAACAGCAATCCTCCTCGCTTTCGCGGCCTTCAGCACAGCCTCAGCAAGCGGGTGCTCAGAACGCTTCTCGGCAATCGCGGCAAGCTTCAACACCTCCTTCTCCTTAACACTTCCAAGAGCAACGACATCAGTCACCACAGGCCTTCCCACAGTCAACGTTCCAGTCTTATCAAACACAACACTATCAACATCACGAGCAGCCTGAAGCGCACTCGCATTCTTAATTAAAATCCCACGCTCAGCGCCAAGACCGGTCGCAACCATCACCGCGGTAGGCGTCGCCAAGCCCAACGCACACGGACACGCAATAATAAGCACAGCAACAAAAATCTGCAACGCGAAGCCAAGATCAAACCCAAGCAACAACCAAACCGCTGCTGCAAGCACCGCAATGCCAAACACCACAGGGACAAAATAAGCAGACACCTGATCAGCCAACGCCTGCATCGGGGCCTTACTCGCCTGCGCCTCCTCCACAAACCTCACCACCTGCGCCAAAAACGTATCACTCCCCACTTTCGTCGCCCTCATCCTAAACGCACCTGTCTTATTTATCGTCGCGCCGATGACAGGATCACCCTTCACCTTTTCCACAGGAATACTCTCGCCGGAAACCATGCTCTCATCAACAGAAGAATGACCCTCAAGAACAACACCATCAACAGGGACCTTCTGACCAGGCCTCACAAGAACAACATCGCCAACCAAGACCTCAGCAATAGGCACTTCTCTCTCGCGCCCCTGACGCACAACAAGGGCTGTCTTCGCCTGCAATCCCAACAACTTCTTCAAGGCCTCAGACGTTTTCCCTTTCGCGCGCGCCTCCAAAAACCTACCCAACAAGATAAAAACTATCAACAAGCCAGCGATCTCAAAATACACCTCACCCTCAACACTCCCACTCAACAACAAAACAGTATTCACGAGGCTGTAGAAATACGCAGCGCTAGTCCCTAACGCGATCAACGTATCCATGTTCGCGGTACGCGCCTTCACCACGGCAAGCACGCCACTCCTAAAAATACTCCGAGCAACAAGCAAAATACCAGTAGCAAGCACAGCTTGAAGAAGCAATGTACTCCCTAACGGAAGTGGCAAGCCAACAAGAGGAGCCATAGAACTATACGCTAATGGAATGGCCAACACTATTGAAAGAATCAAACGACGCTTCAACACAAGAATTTCCCGCTCACGAGCAGCCTTCTCGGTATCCACAGCACCAGCATCAACAGGAGTGTAACCAACCTCTTTTATCAACAGCTTAATCTTTTCAGCACTTGTCATTTGAGGATCAAACCACACAACAGCACGCTCATTTACAGTCAACTCCTTCTTTAAAACTCCATGATCTTGATTCAAGGCGGCATCAACAGACCCTAAACAATGAGGATTGTCCATGCCAATCACGTGCAACTCCAACCGCTCCACTTTTTCAGAAGCGACTTCTTTTGGAACTTTGTAGCCAACACCCTCAATAGCGTTTTCCACATCCATCCTCGAGGCATGCTCAGGATCAAGAGCAACCTCAGCTCTCTCACCAGCAAAACTCACAGAAACACTCTTCACCCCGTTCAACTTTTTAATAGCCTTCTCAATCGTCCCCTCGCACGAAGCGCAATGCATTCCCACAATGGGAATTACTATTTTTTCCTTCTTTTCCGCCGCCACTGTTCCTTCAAAAAAATAAAATGGGCGTTACGCCCATTTGTTATAGATCCATCCAAACGCGTAGGCTGTCACAAAGCTCCACACAGCAGCCTCAATCATTCCTGCGACAATCCCTCCAACGCTCAGAGAGAAGAACAGGTGCAATTGCTGCATTACCTCAACAGCGCTGGTGTATACACCAATGTTGCCCAGAATCCCAAGCAACAACATTCCCGCCGCTGAAAGCAGAGCTCCCGCGTAACCTAACGCCAATGGATTTAGTTTGTCTCCCACTATACTCACCTCCTTTTTATTTTTTTAACTATTAATTTATATGTCCACCAAAATATCACTCCAAAGATGAATGCCGCCACTGCAACGTAGACGAGCCAGATCAAACTCATCCAGCCCCATCCAGCACCACCCATCATTCCTGTGTTCATCATTCCCATATTCATCATTCCTCCAGTGTTCATCATTCCCATGTCTGTCACGACACCTTTACGACAATAAAAATGCCTCGCCATATTTATGTGAGCGGCCCGCAAACTTTCAGAACCTTCACCACCCATCATCTGATCCATTACCTTATGAGCCTCACCAGGATGCATCTGCTCCATTATATAATCACCGATATGCTCAAGCTGCTCTTCAGAGAGCTGACTGCAAGGCACTTTCTGCTCTATCAACTGCCGCGCATCAGCAGAATCGTTCTCAGTATGCTGCGCGCCTACAAGAATTGAAAATAATAACAACATTATTCCAATAAGCGTTATTTGCGTTTTCATATCCTTCCCTTCCACCTTTTTTTCTTCATCTCACCCTTGCAATGACAATACTTCCTGCAATACACCCCAATATGCTCATCGATAATATCCAGCAAAGGCGCGATCGTCCTTCTGTGCAGATAATAAATCCTGAGCTTCCCCCTCTTTTTTATCTCGACGAAGTTCAACTCCTTTAACCTCTGTAGATTATGACTGACACGGCTCTGCTCAAACCTCAACCCCTGAGCAAGCTCTGAAACAGATTTCGGACTAGAACGCAGCTGCATCACTATAGAAAATTTCGAAGGATCGGCAAGCGTCCTCAAAAACTGAATATATGTGTTACAAATCATATGAATATAGAATCATGCAATTATATAAAGATTTCTCTTTCAAAGAAGCAACAGCATTTCCAAAAACTATATAAAAACAAGGCAAGAGGAAACACCTGATGTCGCAACCGATGGTGAAAAAAGAGCATTTCATTCTCCTAGCAATCCTTCTCCTCACAAGCACCGCCACAGCAAGCATCATCACCCCAAGCTCAGCAGACGGGCTTCTCGCTTACGGAGAAAATAACCTCAACAACATACGATACAAAACTTGGAACACAAGTTTTAGCACAGAACAAACAACCACATTCTCAGGGAACGAAGAACAAGTCTGGACCATCTTACGAGCGAACCACAAGAGGGATGAGCTTATCATCGCGACCGCAGACAGAAACGAAGACCTAACCTTGCAGGTTTTTCTCAACAACAACACCCAAGGATTTTACACTCAACCAACGCTAACACTCCCAGACTCAAGCTACCGTAGCTTCGACCTCGCTTATGAAGAGCAAACAGGAAGAGCACTTCTTGTTTATGAAAAAAATAACACTAATGACAACCTCTTACCCTACATCCTCTGGAACGGCACAAGCTACAGCCAAGAATCCTACCTTACCACAACCCTCACCGCAAGAGAAGCGCGTTGGATCAGCCTCATCCCCCAACCACAAACAAACAACATCATGCTTCTTATTCAAAACCACGCAGGAGGATCACAAAAAGAGCTGTACGCAATCCTCTGGAACGGCACTCGTTTCACCCAAGAAACCCAAACTCTCCTCAGCGCCAACACCGGAACATCAACCAACCAACACTACTCCTTCGCATGGGAAACCCAAAACAACGAGGGACTTCTTGTTTATGGAGAGCAAAACAACCTCCTCGCAAGAAGCTACAATGGAACATGGAGCACCGCGCAATCCTTCAGCCTCGGAAACACTTTGGAAACAGCCACGCTCTGTCCAGACCCCACAAGCAACTATATCGGCGTGATCCTCCAAGACGGCGGCAACGACATCAACGTCAAGATGTGGAACGGAACAACATTCCTTTCACAAGAGCCAAGCCAAGATGGAACCACAGAACCCCACGGCAGCAATACCCTTAACATCGCGTGCTCCTGGCACCAAGACGGAACCACAGCCCTCTTCTCCTTTATTGACAGCGACCAACGCGGCCTCGACTACTTCACCTTCACCAAATCTGAACGCTGGAGCACCTCAAACCTTGAGACAACCGCATCTACCGCATCATTCGCCACAGACAGCATCGCAGCACTCAGCTTCAGCCAGCACCCCACCACTAACGAGATCATGATCCTCGCCTTAGACAGAGACAACGACCTTCACACCTTGCGATGGGACGGCACCAGCTTCTCCCAAGCACAAACCCATGAAACAGAAAGCCCAACACCGAGCGCCGCGCAACAACCAGCAACCTACGCATGGCACCGCTTTGACCCAGGACCAGGCATCACCTTCACCTTCGCAAACAACCAAACGTTCAACCAAAACACAAACATCACCCTCAACGCAACAATCACAGACAATATCAATGTCAGCGCAGCCTCTCTCACCCTCACCCTTCCCAACGCCAATACACTCTCTCTTACTTTTAACAAAAATGGAAATATATACAGCACTTCTTACCTCGCATCCCAAGGAGGAATTTATCTTTTAACAATCACCGCGAACGACACAAGAAATACTCTTAATACCACTGAAAGAACCTTCATCATTCAAGACACAGAAGCGCCTTCTCTCATTGTCCTTACTCCAACAATTAATGCGGACTACAGCCCCGGACAAGCTGTTGGAATCCTCGCTAACGTCACAGACAACGGTGAAGTCGCAACAGTCGTCGCAACCCTCTTTACTCCAGACCTTTCAAGGCAAGAACTCATCCTTACCCAAGACAACAACCTCTACACCGCTTCCTTTACAACCACCACTGAAGGCACTTACACTTACTTCCTCACCGCGAACGACACAAGAAACAACCTTAATACCACCACAAACAGAACCTTTACCATCACCTCACCTTCAAGTCCACCACCAAGCCTAGGCGGCGGAGGCAGCTCAGGCGATGGCGGAGCAGGTTCAGCAGGCCCACGAGCGCAGACACAGCCATCCTCTCCCGCAGCCCTCCAAGGAGAACTCAGCTACACTGTCAGACCACTCGCCCTCAGCAGAGGAACAACCAACACCATTCCCCTCACCATCAAGAACCAGTACAAACACACTGTTCTTCAAGGCCTCACAGTCGAAACCTTCGGACCAAACAAAGAACTCCTTACCGTACGAGACGATCCAACAGAACGAGCACTCGCCATCTCAACGGGGAACAGCGTCACCCTCACCAGAGAAAAAAGCCAACAAGCAGAATACCGTCTTACCGCAGAAGAAGAAACCCCGCCCCAAACCTCCACCCGCTACCTCTACTACACTGATGAAAAGACCTACATCATTACCATTGATGACAGCATTCCCCTTCCAGAAGACGAAGAATTCACTGTCACCGTCAAAGTCACAGGAACCCTTGTCTCCCAGCAACCAGAACTCACCGGCTTCACAGTCAAGCCCATCACAGAAACAAAAACCTTCACCTTTGAACTCTTAGCACCGCAAACAAAAGAACAAGAAGAACCACCAGCAGAACCACCAGCAGAAAAAAACAGCAACTACTTATGGCTCATCCTCTTTCTTACAACGCTCACCACAGCAATCACTTTCTCTCTCTCAAAAAACCTCCAATTCAAACTGCTCAACTACAGGCTCGGAAGACTCCGCCACAAAGAACAAGCACTCAGCTCCTTCCTTAAAACTGCCCCGGAAAAAGTCAACAAGACCCTCCAAAACCTCCACAAGATCCAACACAAAAAAGCACGACTCCTTCACAAAAGGGACTATTATTTAAGAGAAATGAGAAGATCATGAGGCATCCTTGCTCTCATTTTCCCTTCCACTATACAAAATCTTCCTTATGCTAAAAAACTTGTCTCTTCTAGAAAAATTTCAGATTATAAATAATAATCAATGGGCCCAGCAGGACTCGAACCTGCGACCTTCACCTTTCTTTGACTGATCCTGTAAGGGTGATGTCATAGCCACTAGACGATGAGCCCAACAAAAGAACTGACAGAAGAATCGTATAAAAAGCTTTTGAAAATTATGGCTCAGTAGAAAGTTCAATTATTTTAAAGGGATTGATTTTATTGGAAAAAAGCCTTCAGAGAGTTTTTCAGAGCAGAACTATGGTTTTTAACAAAACACCGGGTTGAACTCAAAAGAGGAAGAAGACCTACGTTCTACTGAGCCTAATTCAACCAATATAAAGGAAAAGCTAAAAACTTTTACCCTTGCTCAACATCAAAATCAAAATGCTCCCTTAACAACATCTTTGTCGAATCCAACGCCTCCTGGTACATTCCAGTACTCCCCCCAAAACTAATCCTCCCATAATTGCCATTCCAATCACTTCCATAACCGGCAAACCTTTTTAAAGCCCTCATTTCCTCCTCCAACCCCCTCTTTGTTTTTTTTACATTCAACTGCGCTAGCTCATAAACTGAAGATTCCAAAACCTTCTCCTGCACATCCACGTGAATCACGTTTTCAGTTCTGTAACGAACACTCAAACGCTGAGTCTTTTTCGCAGCGTAAAAAAACCCGTGCCCCATATAATAAGGATACTTAAAAAACGCAGCCCTTCCAAGCCTCTTCCTGTGCTCTGAAACAAACTCTCCATAACCAACCACCAAGTCACATAGAGAGACAATACTCTGAGCGACACCTGTCTCTCCCTCCTCCATTTTCCTTCTCGCCCGCTCAAACAACCCATTCATCTCTTTATGCCGAGCATACGCTCGTCGCATGTCCGCGTCAGCATCCTTGATACGCCGCCTTATTATTCTCTCACCATCATCTTCTGTATAAAAAAAGACATCAGAAGCATCAAATCCCAAGAACCAATCCTGCTCTGGATCATACCCTTTGTTCGGGACAACAACAGGATCCTGAGCTGAAGAAACCAACGCCCAATACATCGTCTCAAAACCCCTAAGAAGCACGACACTCACTTTTCCCCCGAGATAGTTGCATTCATAATCCTCATGGGCCCGGCAGGATTCGAACCTGCGACCTCCACCGTGTGAAGGTGGTGTCATAACCGCTAGACCACAGGCCCAATAAGAGAAGAACAAAGAAACACTTAAAAAAGGTTTTGAAAGACTCACTCTCGCACAATTACCAGCTTCTTCTGCTTCGCCTCAGGATTCTTCAAATTTTTCAACGTATACTTCTTCATGCCGCGCGCCTCAGCCCAACGCCTCACAGCATCCTCAGACTTAAACGACTTCGGACGAGGCTTCCGATGACGCCCTTTCCGCACAGGACGATACCTTCTTACTTTCTTAAATACCTTCTTCGCCACAAGTTTCGAAAACCGCTCACCCTATTTAAGAGTTATGGAAACACTTAAAAGTTCCTCAAGAGCACCACAACCCATGCACCCAATGATCGGATTAGAAGTACATATTTCTTTGAACACCCACACAAAACTCTTCTGCTCCTGTCCCTTGCCAAAAGAAGGAGACGAGCCCAACACAAAAACCTGCGATACCTGCGTCGGATTTCCAGGATCAAAACCTGTCGTGAACAAAAAGGCGATAGCATACGCACTCAAACTTTGCCTTGCCTTACACTGCGCCATCAGCCCAGAAGTCGTCTTCTCAAGAAAGGTTTACTTTTATCCAGATATGGGAAAGAATTACCAAATAACTCAATACGAACAACCTCTCGGAAGCAATGGAAAGCTCAACATTGGAGACAAAGAAATAACCCTCACAAGAATCCACCTTGAAGAAGACCCAGCAGCCTTGCTCCACCAGGGATCAACAGTCCTCGTGGACTACAACAGGTCAGGAAAGCCTCTCTGCGAAATCGTCACAGCGCCAGACTTCGAAAGCGCGGATGAAGCGCGGGAATTCTTGAAAAGACTCATCACCATCCTGATCTACTTAGACATCTTTGACCAGAAAGAAGGCGTCATCAAAGCAGACGCAAACGTCAGCATCAAAGGCTACGAACGCGCGGAAATCAAAAACATCACAGGCTTCAAAGAAATAGAACGCGCCATCAACTACGAAATAGAGCGACAACGCGTCTTAATCAGAGAACACCAAGGATTGCAGCACAGAGAAACCAGGGGCTGGGATAAAGAAAAAGGCGTAACACTCTTCCAAAGAAAAAAAGAAGAAGAACAAGATTATGGATACATCCTTGACACGGACTTAGCGCCCATTGACATTTCTGAAAAAACAATCAGGCAAACAAAAGCGGCACTCCCAGAACTTCCCCAAGAAAAATCCCAACGCTACCACGCGACCTTGCACCTAAAACAGGATGACGCAGAAGTCATCGCAAACGACTACGCGCTCGCAACACTTTTTGAAAAAGCAGTGAATACTATTGAGCCCTCGTTCGCAGCAGAATGGATCAGAAGAGAAGTCACCAGAATCTTAAACTACAACAAGAAAACCCTTGAAGAAACCTTCATCGAAAAACACCTGCTCAAACTTTTAACACTCATTCAAAACAAAAAAATCACCAGAAGAACAGGACAAAAAATCATTGAATTACTTTCAAACCACGACATCGACATCGGCAGTTACATCAAAGAACATCACCTAGAACTTGTCGAGGATGAAGGAGCAGTCGAGGACGCGTGCAAAAAAATCCTTGAAGAAAACAAACAGGCAGCACAACACTACCGACAAGGAGAAGAAAAAGCCTTCAGCTATTTAGTGGGAGAATGCATGAAAGCCACCAAAGGAAGAGCAAACCCCCAAACAATCCACGCCGCCCTGAAAAAACTCCTCTCATAAGCCCTCACAAGAAGAGCTCGTACACCATCCCAAGAACAATCAATACACCTATCCCAAACTTCAACAACTTATTCTTATTCATTACAAACTCCGGAACACGCTTCCCACTTTTCTGCGCCACGCCATGCATCATTAGGATCATCACCAAGAGCAGGCCACCACCAACCACCCCTGTCACATTCAACACTTTCACAAAACCCCCCACATGCATCGCTAACAAAAACGCAGGAACAATCATAACGTACACCCATGAAACACCCTCACTCCGCTTGAAATCAAGCGCAAAATTCTCCTTCAACGCAAAACCTAACGCGACAAACGCAGTGCTCAACGCCAGCAACCCGAAGACCGCGCCAAGCATGAAGAAAAAAGGACTCACCCTTCCCAATGCCAATACGCTCACCTCTTCCTGCTCAAGACCAAAAACACCAACCATCGCAGCCACGTACAACACGTACACTCCACCAGAAATAAGCACGCCATAAATAATGGCTTTCTTTAACTTTCCTCTCTCAGAAAGCTCAAAACTCATCTCGGGAAGCACGCTTACCCCCAAATAGGAGAACAACACAACCCCATAAGGAACAAGCAACGAACGCCACGAGAACAAAACCAAATTCTCAAAACGCGCGAAAGGCAGTAACGCAACACTCAACACTATCGCGCCAAGAATCTTCAACGGCGTAAAAAAACCCTCAAAACGCGCGAAAACAGCTAAATCAAAGAGCAGCACCAAGGCTAAGACAATAAAAAAAATCCAGCTTCCAAGCTCAGGCTTGAACCCAAACAGCGCACCAAGCAACTCACCGCCACCAAGAGTATACCCAAACAACGCGCCATACACACTAAAAATCAAAATAAACAACATCACACGCTTCCCCCACTTTCCAAAATACACTTCAGCGAGACCAGAAAGCTGATGCTTCCCCTTTGTCCTCAAAATCACCTCACCAAGATACAACGAAACCAACAACATCAACAGGCCAACAACAAGCAACACCAAGACACCTGTCAAAAAACCAGCCTTCGCGACAACAAAGGGAAGAGCAAAAATTCCAGCGCCGACAGTCACGCCAACGAGCGTAAACACCGCGTTCCAAAACCCTCTTTTTTCCATTAAAGAAAGACATCACAAAAAGAACTATTTAAACCTACTCTTCATCTCGCTCTCGAGAATTTGACTTAACTTTAATCTCGCCCCATTCTTCGCTTCATTTTTAGACGATACCACAGCTTCTCTCTTTTCACGATCCTTCCCCCGCCTAAACTCATCATAATACGCGAGCAACTCATCATACCTCATAGCGAGCTCTCTTGGAACAGGCTCCTCAGCAGGAATTTTTCTCCTTTTGCTATAGGTTTCTTCAAATCCATCAATAACCTGATTCACCAATCCCCTATATTTCCTATCTGAATTTGGGGGAAGCTCCCTCGCGTCAAGATGCAACAGCCTATAAAACTCTCTCCTGAAATCCTCATACAACAAAACTTTCTTCATTCCTCCCTTTACCCTCCTTTAATTTTTAAAGGTTCGCTTTTTCCTCTCTGTCGCAATAACGGGTGATGATTCTCAAGTCGAATGCGTGTGATAAGCGGGTTTTTACTGAAATTTTTGAATAATATTACAAAAAATTCGAAAACTTTTCGGTTTTTTCTAGGAAACGCATATTAAACTTAAAACATAGATTTTATTGGATGGGGCAGTATTTTATTATAGTAAACCTAAGAAAAAGAGAGTATATTCATCCGCATGATCTAAAGCGTGGTGCAAAATTATTAGAAATTAGCAAGGATCCAATTATTTATGGTTTAATGTCACTTTTACAAGCCAAAAATAAAGAGAAAACTGCTTTGCATCTTGGTTCGTGGGCGAATGACAAAATACTCTTTATTGGCGACTCTGAAGATTCCTCATTTTTTAAACAGGTTGTTGTAAGTTTTAAGAACATATCAAAAGAAGCTTATAACGAATACTTAAATTTTTCAATAAATGTAAAATCTTGATGATTATTATTTACCAACCCAACCTTTGGCAATTAATTCTGCTTGCTTCAAAACTGTTTCTATTGCGTTCTTTTCCTTATCTGGAGGATAATCATATTTTCTCAGAATTTTCTTGACTTTTAAACGCAATTCTGCTTGTACGCTTTCTCTTTGTGTCCAGTCAACAGCGTCATTTTTTCTCATTATTTCAGCTAATTCAAATGTAATCTTTCGCAGTGTGTCATCGCCCAATATTTTTACCGCACTGTCATTAACACTTAGAGCATCATAAAATGCGACCTCATCATCATTCATATTAAGCTCTTTGCCTCTGCCTTTCTCATCTCTGACTTTTCTTGCCAACTCAATCAATTCCTCTATAACTTGGGCAGCCTCTATACTCCTATTCGTATATTTCTTGATGGTTTTATCGAGCAAATCCATGAATGACTTGGCTTGAACCATATTTTTCTTTGATATAATTCTTATTTCATCATTAAGCAATTTTTTCAACGCCTCAAACGCAAGATTTTTTTGGGGCATTTCCTTGACTTCTGCTAAGAAACCCTCGGATAAAATGGAGAGTTCTGGCTTTTGTATTCCTGCCGCCTCAAAAATATCGATAATTCTATCAGAGATTACTGCTTTTGACAAAATCTGCTTAATTGCTGAATCAAATTTATCCTGCAATTCTCTCTTTGTTTCTGTTGTTTTGGTGATAGCAGATTTTATCGCTTGGAAAAAGCCAACTTCTTCTTTTATTTTCATCGCTTTATCATGCGGAACAGCTAAAGAAAACGCTTTGAGGAGAGCAGTAACTTCTCTCGCAAATCTTTCTTTCTTATCTTTCTCTTTTAGGATATGCTCCATTGCGGACGGAACGAATGATATTCTCTCCTCTGGCCTAAGCTGGAAGAATTTTTTATAATTGAAGCCATAGAACATATCTTTTACAATTTCATATTTTTCCATCGTTAGCTTAACTGCTTGCTCTTGGTCAAAAGTCGGTTTTCCTTTTCCGCCGCTTTCAGTATAATTCATTAATGCTTTTTTTAGTTCAGCGCCAACACCCATATAATCGACTATCAAACCGCCTTCTTTTCCAGGATAAACTCGGTTTACTCTGGCAATTGCCTGCATTAGCGTATGCCCTTTAATCGGCTTATCCAAATACATCGTATGGAGAGAGGGAGCATCAAATCCAGTCAGGAACATATCTCTAACTATCATTAACTTTAATTCGTGCTTATCATCTTTTAGATTATCTCCTATCTGCTTTCTTCTTTTCCTGTTTCTGATGTGTTGTTGCCATTCTTTTGGATCAGAAGCTGAACCTGTCATAACTATTTTTATGAAGCCTTTGTCATCGTCTTCATTATGCCATTCTGGCTTTACTTTTATTATTTCGTTGTAGAGATCAACGCAAATTCTTCTGCTCATTCCAACAATAATTCCTTTTCCTTCCAAAACAGATATTCTCTCCTCAAAATGCTTCACTATATCTTTGGCAATTCTGCTTATTCTTCTTGGAGAGCCAGCAACCTTTTCCAATCGCGCCCATTTGCTTTTTAGCTTATCTTTGCCTTCAATCTCTTCCCCTTCTGTGGCTTCCTCAAACTCTTCATCAATTTTTGGTCTCTCTTCTGGCTTTAATTCAAGTTTTGCCAATCTACTTTCATAAAAAATTCTAACCGTAGCCCCATCTTCCACCGCCTGCTCAATATCATAAACATCAACGTATTTTCCGAATACTGCCGGCGTGCTCCTGTCTGATTTCTCAATAGGTGTTCCTGTAAATCCTATAAACGAGGCATTTGGCAGGGCATCTCGTAGATATTTAGCATATCCATACGTGATTAACGCCTTGTCTTTCTTGTCTAATATCTTCGCAGAAAAACCATACTGGCTTCTGTGCGCCTCATCAGCTATAACAATGATATTATCTCTTTCTGAGAGAATAGGATATTTTTCCCTGTCTTGTTCTGGAAAGAATTTTTGTATTGTTGTGAAAACAACTCCGCCAGAAGATACCTTGAGCAGTTTCTGAATTTCTTTCCTATCATTCGCCTGTGTTGGCTTTTGCCTTAAAATATCCTGGCATTTCCCAAAAGTTCCAAATAGCTGGTCGTCTAAGTCATTTCTATCAGTTAAGACTATGATTGTAGGATTGTCAAATTCTCTGACTAATTTTCCAGTATAAAAAACCATAGTTAAAGACTTGCCAGAGCCTTGCGTATGCCAGACTACTCCTGCTTTTTTATCTCCTTTTGGCTGTTCTTTAACAGATGAAAGCCCATAAGATTCCGGGGCTTCTCTAACTTGCATGATTGATTTTGCGCTGGCTCTTCTGGTTGATTCTATTGCTTTAATTACCGCCCAATATTGATGATAAGCCGCAACTTTCTTTTTTGTCTCTTTATCTTTTTCAAAGACAATGAAGTTTCTGATAATGTCTAATATTTTTTTCTTATCGCACATTCCTCTCAATAAAACTTCAATTTCAGTTAATCCCTTCTTTGGCTTTTCTCCATTGATAGTTTTCCACTGCATAAACCTCTCTCTTTCAGAGGTTATTGTTCCTGCTCTCGCTTCAATTCCATCGCTGATTATAAGAATTTCATTAAATCTGAATAAAGAGGGCAGTTGTTCTTTATATGTTTGGAATTGGTCATAAGCTGTCCAAATATCGGCTTTTTCATCTGCCAGATTCTTTAATTCCAAAACCACTAACGGCAAGCCATTAACGAATAGGATAACATCGGGTCTTCTTTCAACATTGTTTTCAATAATTGTAAACTGATTAACTGCTGAGAACTCATTATTTTCGAGGTTATTATAATCAAATAGATTTACTATAATGTGCCTTTCTTCTCCGCCTTTTGAGATAGGAATACTAACACCATCAACAAGCAATTTATGGAAACTTTCGTTGTCTGCTATTAGCTTCTGGCTTTCGCTTCTTAGAATCTGCTTTATTGCCTGCTCTCTTGCTTCTTCTGAGATTGATGGATTAATTTTTCTCAGAGCATATCGCAATTTATCAACCAGAACAACCTCTTTATAGTCTGATCTTAACGCAGAGCTTCCGCCAGGCAGATATTCCTCATTGCTTCCTCTGATTATATCATAATCAAGATTCTTGAGAATATCCAAAACATTCTCTTCAACGTGCTCTTCAGTTATGAGTTTTTTCATTCTAACTCCTTAATTATTTTCTTGCATTTCTCTATTGCTTGTTTTGCTGTCTCATAATCCATCCTGCTTCCGTAATAAGTAAGAGAGTTTCTCTTGAATCTTAGGTCGTCAAATAACAAGTATAGATCTTCTCTTTTAAGAATATCTCTTAGATAAAAACCTAAGCAAACATGGTTTAAGATATTATATCCTTTCTTGAAAGTGATTGCTTGTAGTAATTCTAAAATTGAAGTGTAATAATCCTCAAACACAAAATTGCAGTTTTTTTCATTTATTTCTTTGATTAGGCTTATTCTTTCGTTTGCAGTTTCTATTAATGATTTTGCCCGGTTCATATCCGGAGTTATGTCTTTTGCTGATTTATTCGTTAAGCAGTCATTCCAGCTTGTTTCTTTCATTTGAATACCTCTATGTAATTGTTTAAGGTTATGCCGTTTATAATATTGTTTGCTAAGTTTGGATTGGTTATTTCCTTTATGTTTTTATGCTGAAATACCTGGATTTCTCTTTTTAGCAATTTTTTGAATTTTTCAAGATTTACTTGTTTTTTTGAGGGTGTTTCTATGTATAAATCAATATCGCTGTCCTCTGTATCTTCCCCTTTTGCGTATGAGCCGAAAAGAACTATTGCAGGGTTACTTAATTCTATTTTCAGATAATTTATTATTCCTGATTCATATAATTGTTTTATGTTATGGAGTTTTTTTCCTAAAAGGTAAGTTTCGCTTCTGCTTGCGGTGTAAAAATTGACATTGCCGGTTTTGTTGATTGTTAAAATATCTTCTTGCTCTAATTCCTTGCAGTATCTTATTACGGAGGGGAGGGGAAGTTTTAGTGTTCTTTCAATCTCCCTAACTCTAAGCTTGGCAGTAGGATTAATGAAGAAATATTCTTTTATTGTTTGCTTGATATCTTTCCGTTTCATTTGATAAGCAATAGTATCAATTGATATTTAAAGTTATCGGTATTCTATGAACACAAGGCAATATACTATTATTTTTGGAGTAGTTACTTCTGTTTTTGGAGTTGTTGTTTTTCAATCAAGATTCTTGAGAGTATCCAAAGCATTCTCTTCAACGTGGGATTCAGTTATGGGGTGTTTCATTTTTGTATTATTTTTTCAATCTCTTTCATTGCAGAGGTTATAAATCTATATAAATCCTGGTAGTAAGTATTTGTTCTGAGATCTGATTTTATTTTGGAATTTTCAATGATTAACTTCCATAAATAGTTAATATTATTTATTTTCTCAAAAATTGCAATTAATTCCTTTTTTAATCCTTTTGTGCCAACCCACCAAATGCAACATTCTTTTTGTGTAGTATATTTGATATTTGTCAAGTAAAAATTTAAATCTATGTTGGCAATAGGCCAAGACGGATCAGGCAATTTCTTGTCTTTCAGATGCTTCTCGTGTTCTTTTGCCGATTCTTCTATAAAACCAAGATGTTGATAAAGAGCTTTTAATCTGGACAGTTCGTGATTTCTTTCTGAACGCCACAGGAAGAAAGAGAAGGCAGCAGCGAGAATGGCTGCAATACTTCCCGCGTAAGTTAAGTTGACTTCAATCATTTTTTATTGCTCCATGATTTTATTTTGAATATGCCTTCAATGTCCTTTTTGTATATTACGAGGAAAAAGAAAGCACCAATTATGATATATGTACCGATTTTTATACTTTCAGTGTCAAAAAATCCTTTTGTTGTCAATAGATAAATGTAATAGCTTAGCAAGTGTATTGCTCCAAAAATCAACAACACCCCCAGGATAATACAAATAATGACATGTAGCCAAGACCTGAACCGTTCCCATTTTGTTGGTTTAATCGGAACTTTTGCCTTCATTTGAAGTCCTCCCAATTAAGCCATTGTCCACAATTTGGGCATTGTTTATTGCTGTTGGTAACAGGATAATTACATCTTGGACATTTACCGTGTTTTCTACTGAGTAGCCAGCCTAACAAAGCTAAACCGCCTAAAGTCAAAAGCAATTTATCTTCTTTATTCATGCCTTAACCTCAACAGGAACTCTTATCTTTCCAGACATAAGTCTTGGAAGGAGAGAGTCACGGATTTCGGATAAAATAATTGATTGATTCAAAATGATATCATTTTTATTAAATAACTCGCAACAAATGCTATTAAATATAGAAATTATTCCAATTGGGGGAATAATAATAACATTTGAATAAGCAGTATTTCTGTTTAAACCGGGCACAGCAGAATCAGAAGAGGATTTTAGAAATTCTTTTCCTTTGAGCAGGTAATAATAAAAATACAATGCTCCAATACCTAATTTGTCAATAATATAAAAAGTTGTATCTATCGGGAAGAAATCATCTTTTACCCAATATACCTCTCCAAGAGTGCCTTTTCTGCCAATTACAATTCCCGGACCTTTGACAAAATATTCTGAATGAAAACCAATAATCCCATTTGAACCAAAAACTGGATAATGTCCTTCTTGGCGTTTTGTTTCCGGTAACCCTTTACCATAAGCAAATTCAACGCAATCTCCTAACTTCCCAACCTTCCACCTCTTCGGTATCTCTCCCAACTCGCTCTCAACCATCTCTCCGCCTGAGCTTTTGTATGGCTCTCCTTTTTCATTTGGAAAATCAAAGTCAACAAACCAGTGCTTGAAGATTGCCTGGCCGATTGCCTCTAAGGTTTTGTTCATCTGTTGGTTGAGCTCGATTTTTGAGTCTAAGTCTGAGAGGATTTTGGAAATTTTCTGTTGTTCCTCAAAATCAGGAATTTTCTCTATAATTTTATATACATTATCTCTATTTAATCCAGGAACTGCACTATGCGAATTCATTTTATCTATCTTTAATGTTAATAGGAAATAGTACCAAAATTTTATATCTCCTTTTTTAAGTAATTTCACATAATAAGTTGTATCGATTGCCCAAAAATCATTTCCAGAAAACTTAATTTCTCCAACTGAGCCTTTTCTTCCAATAATTATTCCCTGTCCATTTATCAAAGATTCATTATGAAAACCAACTATTCCATTTGAACCATAAACTGGAATCTTTCCTTTAATTCTTTTTGTTTCTGGCAGTCCTTTTCCATAGCAGAGTTCTATTTCATCTCCAATTCTTTTTACTTCCCAATCTTCAGGAATCATTCCTATTTCAGTTTGTTTGAATTTTGTTTGATGTTTCATCTTATTATTTCTCTTTCTAATCTTGTAATTTCACTATCGTAATTTTGGTACCATACCCTATAATCGATTTCTTTCATATAATTATCAAAGAAGTAAAACTTGAATTTTATTTTGCACCACTTATTAGAAGTTGGAATCTTTCCAAAATCTAAAAATAATCGGTTTGAATAATATATCTCTTCAGATGGCAATAAAATTCTTTTCTTCATAATATCGACTTGCCAATCTTTTTCTCCTTTAGGATCACATCTAAAATCGTATCTTATTCTTTCTAATTTCGTACCAACGCTCCCTAAATTTGAAAAGGTTATATTAACTAAAATTGATAGTTCACTTGTATTTGTTACTACTCCAGCTATTTCTTGCTTGATTATATCGCTTCTAAAAACTTGAAAATAATCTGCCTTTGTATGACTTGTTTCAGTAAGGAGTACTGGTATTCTATTGCTGTTAATCTCAATTGCTATTTGAGGAGTATATTCTAGGTCTATTGCACGCTTTGATTCTTTAACTTGTTGCGCAGATTGGTAAGCTTGGAAGAAAACAGCAACTACCATAAGAAAAGTGAAAAAAACCATTAAAAACTCTATTAATTCTTTATTTCTTTTGAACCAGTTTTCTTTATTTTCGGTTTGTTTTTTCATTTAAAGTCTCCTTTAATGAATTGTTCAAAGGTGATGGCTCTTCCATCAAGAGATTTTATCTTATTCAGGAGAGTTTCGTCATTTGTAACAAGAATAAAATTATTTTTTATTGCTGTCTCACCTATCAAAGCATCTTCTGTATGTTTTAAATTTCCTTTTCTCAATTTTTCAATGATATTATCTTCAGATGTCCATTTGCTTTCATCCCATCTCGAAACATCCCAAACCATTGATTCTGTTGGTACTTTTGATAACTTTGCATTACCTAATTTTGAAGTTCCAAGAACAAAACTTTCAGTAGCTATTTTTTCTTGGTTTAATCCCTTAAAAAATTCTAATAATTTATTCTTTCTATTTTGTTTTTCTGGTTTTTGGATTGCTTCAATTTCGTCTCGTTGGATATGAACTATAAAAAATTCGTAATTATTTGGAAATTTGCTAATATCTATTTTTTTATCCAAAATTGAGTCAAAAATGTTTGTGTCAAACATAAATTTAAAACTCATATCCTATACTCTCCAGATTCTTTTTTATCTCTAAATCAAGTTTTTTTCCTTCTTTCATCTGCTCTGAAAGTTCAGCGGTTAATCGTTTCACCTTAACACTTCCCAATGCCCGCCTTTATCAGGGCCAACTCTTCTAATTAATCTGTCTTTGGCAAGTTTTCTCAGCCTGGATTGTATTGTTTCTTCAGTCTCATTTAAGATTATAGAGAGTTCTCTTCTTGGTAGGTAAGGATTCTCTTTTATCGCTTCTATTATTTTCTGGTATTTTTCTGGGACTTTTCTGGGACTTTTTTTTGGGCTAATTTTGCCATAAAATCTTTGCTCGTAGCTTTCTTTCTGCAAATCAGGTCTCTTGAATATTATGGTAAACCAATTCTCATCTGTTTCAATCTTTGGCGCTTCAAGCTTATAATCTTTCATAGCGCTCCTAATCCTCAATATCCCTGTACCTGCTTTTTCAACAAGATTCATCCGGGAAAGCATCCCGAACAAAAGCTTATTTCTCGAAAGGCTTTTTTTGCCAAGATCAGAGAGCCTTATTCCAGGAACAAGTCCTCCCGGATTGACAATCTAAAGCCTGTCTTTAAAGATATAAACTTGTATTTCAGCATTTGAGAAATAATCCCGATGCACTATTGCATTAAGCAGGGCTTCTCTTAATGCCTCTTCAGGCAATTCCAGCTTTTCTTCCCTGTGGCCTGCTGTTTTGATTATGTATTCTGTGTTTAATTTTGATTTAATATAAGCCAGAACATTGTTATAATTTGAATACAAGTCAGCTTCAAATTCTTTCTTATCAAGGATATTAACTTTATCTTCCCCTAAAAACAAAGCGCAGGTAATCTGGGCATTTAAGAAAAATTTGGTGACTTTATTGCAGAATAGCAAAACTCCTGCGTTTTTCAGCTTTCTA
>DASRUL010000013.1:0-14689 GCA_035655455.1 Candidatus Nanoarchaeia archaeon
AAAAAGCGTCTTCTTCAATATCATCTAAAGCACGGTTAATCCATTTGTATAATTTTTGGTCTTCTGTCCTAGATATTTTCAGATTAGCTAAATCTTCTCTTAATTTCTCTTCCGCAAATTTGATATGTGATTTCATCTTGACAGTTCTGGTCTCGCTAAATATTTTCTCACTAATTCTGGGTTCCAGATCCAGCAGATCTTTCCCTCTTTATCTACGGCAATTTTATGTGAATCTAATAGATAATCAAAAATTACTTGAAAAGTTTGATACATCATCTTTTTGGGGAGATGCTCCCATAGACTTCTTTTTTTGTATTCTCCGCCGTTTTCTTTGATAAATTCTTCTACCATTAAGACTGTATCTAATTGGGGATAGTGCAAAATTGGTTTTAACATTGCCTGCGTCATGTTGTATAAGTGTATATAACAACAAATATATAAACTTTTCGTTTTTTTGGTCATAGTCAAACCCTCATCAATGAGGTCTTATAATGCTTCAACAGGTCGTATTCCAAAGGAAAAGGAGGTTGCTAAAACCCTCCATTTAAGAGGTAGATTAAAGGCAGAAGGAATTTTATCCTAAAAATCTAGAATTCTATTTTCTTCTTTTGCAGAGGGTTTGACTAACGCCGGTGCCCGATTGACTTTTTTGCACAAAAATAGGTGTCGCTAACTTTACAGCTCACTATTTTAAGATGATTATTCATTTTCAAGGAGATGGTGTGCGAAGAGCGCCTCAGCAAGACAAAACGCCCATTCTCCAACAAACTGTCTTTTCCCAATAGTCTTAGGGTCAAGGCTGTAGATGCCTCCTTCAGGAATCTGTGACTTCTCAAGCAAGGACTTTGTCGCTAAATATTTGTTCACAACTCTTATCTCTTGGAGGAGATAGATGTGGAGCGTGTTTCTGAGTTCTTCCAGCTGGTTAAAATCTTTTAGGAATCCTGTCTTCGAGGGAAATTTTTTTCTCTTCTCTTTCAAGGAGACTTGTTCAACGATGATCTTGAAGTATTCGGCACACTTGCTTGTTAATCCTCTTACTAAGGAAAGGCCTTTTTCATCCTGAGCTTCTGTTAACATTTTTACGATCAGCATATAACGTTCAAACGCTTCATTTGCTTCTGTGCTGAGCATTTCAGAAACCTTCTTCTTTTAGGGATATATAAAGATAGCCCCGGGAGGATTTGAACCTCCGTCAATGGCTTTCTCCATAACTCCAAAGGCCACTATCCTTGGCCGCTAGATTCCGCAAGAACTCCCGAAAGAGTATCTCTCGACGGGGCTATGACCAAAGAGGCTCGGGAGAAAGGAAATGATACCTCTTTTAAAAGCTTCTATTCTAGAAAATTTTTGGTGAGTGTAATTCCGCACAAATTTTTTTAATCAGAGCATGCTGAGGAGGATTGCAAGTCTAAGGGTGATTCTTCTTCTGTATCCAATGCCTCGAACCTGAATGTCTCCATCTTCGTATGCTTCTCTGAGTGCCGCGGCCTTGTCTTCAGCCTGTTTCACGGTGTCGATGACGCCTTCTTTAACAACGACTCTTACTGTGGGAGAGGCTGCTCTTGCGTGGGAGGCAGCAGTGAATCTTCCTTGTCTTGTGGTGAGGGTGAAGTAAGAAAGGGTTCCATCTTCATGCGTGATCTGCGCGTCAATAATATCGTTTCTGAAGAGGGATTTGAACGGCGCTGGAATCTCGCTTCCTTGAACGTGTTGAAGTGTTGTAAAAATCTCAGTCGTTGTTTCTGGATGACTGACGCCTAGTGGAAGAATGAGTAAGAAAAGGAGAAAGGTAAGAAATGTTCTATTCATGAAAGAGTGAGGGTTTGCTTGTATTTAAGTTTAACTTCCTTTTCTTTTGTATCGTCCGCGCAATTCTACGGTGCGTAATCTTTCCAGGATTTTTGTTCCTTCTTGTGCTTCTTCTAGGTAGCCTTCAATGACTGCCTTGTAGGAAGGTTCATAGTGGCGCCAGTGCTTGCTTTCCAGCGCTTGTTTGAGCAGGTGAAGGTCTACAGCCTTGTGTTCAGCCTGCTCGTCGATGAAGCTTAAGCCGAAGTCAAGAAAGTAAATTCTTTTTTCTTGGAGGATCATGTTTGAGGTGGTGAGGTCTCCGTGGATGATATTGTTGTTGTGGAGAAGCGCGACTTGTCTGCCGATTTGTTCGCAGAGCTCTCTGCGTTTTGTTGGATTGAAAAAATCTAGGCAATCGGCGATCTTCTTTCCCGGGATAAATTGCATCGTGATCGTTCCTTTGGTTTCGTCAGCGGAAAGAAGCCTTGGGACAGGGATCAAGTGTGCTGAGCGTTCAAGCATTCTTGCTTCTCTTCTTGTTCGTTGCGTTCTTAGCTTCTCGTCTATTTCTTTTAATCTATAATGTTTAGGAGTTCTTTCTTTAATGAGGATGGCTCCTTTTCTAAAGAGTTTTGCTTCCGCTCCTTGTGCGATGAGGGTGTTTATCATCCGAGTCCCGGGATTTTTCCTTGTAGCTTCTTCATGAGTTTTTCTGGGTCGTTTCCTTTCATCATCTTCATGAGTTTCTTGCTTTGTCTGTATTGTTTTAATAATTCTCGCACTTCTTGGACTGAAGTGCCTGACCCTTTCGCTATTCTTTCTACTCTGCTTCCGTCTAAAAGGTCTGGATTCTCTAATTCGTTTTTTGTGCAGGATTGGAGAATGTGCTTCCATTTTTTCAATTTTTCTTGTTGGACGTCGAGCATTTCTTTCGGGATTTTCGCGTTTCCAAAACCAGGAAGGAGCTCAGCGATTTTTGACAGCGGTCCCATCTTTGTCATGGCTTCCATTTGTTCGTACAAGTCGAGAAAGTTGAAGTCTCCTTTGAGCAGTTTTTTCCCCAAATCTTGTGCTTGTTCTTCGCTGACTGCTTCTTTCGCTTTTTCTAATAATAATTCTAGATCTCCCATTCCCAATAACCGAGAGACAAATCCTTGGGGGTTGAATGGTTCGAGGTCATCCGCTTTTTCTCCAACGCCGAGGAAGATCATTGCCGATTGTGAGGCTGAGCATGCGGAGAGCGCTCCTCCTGCTTTTGCTGTTCCGTCCATCTTTGTTGCGATGACTCCGGTGATCTGGCAGGCCTCGTGGAAGGATGCTGCCTGGTGTTGTGCTGCTTGACCGATGTCCGCGGAGATCACGAGGATGCGTTCTTCTGGATGGATGAGTTGGTCGAGCGTTTCTAGTTCTTTGATGAGGTCTGCGTCGAGCGCGTGTCTTCCTGCGGTGTCTATGAGAACTAAATCATAGTTGTTTAATTCTTTTTCAAAAGTTTTGTATATTTTTATTGGATTTTTCTCGTTTTTATCAATGAAATATGGGATATTAATCTGTTTGCATAGTTGTTCGAGTTGGTCCATGGCTGCTGGCCTGTGGACGTCGAGGCCAAGTGTTGCTACTTTGAGGCCGCGTTTGGTGAAGTGTTTAGCGAGTTTTGCGGCGGTCGTGGTTTTTCCAGATCCCAACAGCCCCACAAGTAAAATTTTAAATGGTTTTTTGGTAATTTCGATTTTTCTTCCTTCTCCTCCTAGGAGCTTGACGAGCTCTTCGTACACGATCTTGACGAGGTACTCTTTTTGCGTGAGTCCTGCTGGTGGTGCCTCTTTGAGCCCGCGTTCTTTGATGCTTTTGGAAAGTTGGAAAACAAGTTTTACATTAACGTCTGCGTGGAGGAGTGCGCGTTGGAGGTCTCTGACAAGGTCGTCAATCAGTCTTTCATCAACAAACATGGCTCGCGCGACTCTTGACAAGGTTGCTTTCAGGGATTCGCTGAGCTTTTCTAAAACCATAAAACTTTAGGAACGAAGAATCTTTATAAACTTATTCAAGATTCGTTTTGAGAATGACAGAGTTTGTGTGTTTGCGGGATGCTTATCTAAAAGAATTGGAGACGGTTGTTAAGGAAGTGCGAGAGGGCTGTTTTATCCTTCTTGAAAAAACCGTCTTCTATGCTCAGGGTGGCGGGCAGCCTTTTGATGTGGGAAGTATTTTCAGGGGAAGCGAGGAGTTCAAGGTGGTTTCTGTGAGGAAGGGTGAGGGAGGAGCGATGCATCAGGTTGAAAGGCCGGGATTAAATCCAGGTGACCTTGTTCGTTGTGTGGTTGATTGGAAGCGGCGTTACAGGTTGATGCGGATGCACACTGCTTCTCATTTGTTGGCTGCGTTGTTGAATAAGGAGTTGGGAGTGAAGATTACGGGAAACCAGCTTGACGTGGAGAAGTCGAGGATTGATTTTAATCTTGATGTTTTTGACAGGAAGCAGATTGAGGGATTTTTTGTAAGGGCGAACATAGTTGTTGAGAGAGACGCTCTTGTAAAGGTTTATGCGCTTCCAAAAAGGGAGGCTTTGAAGATTCCTGATGTGATAAAACTCGCCGGAGCGTTTCCTCCTGAAGTTGAGGAGTTGCGTATTGTGGAGATTGAGGGGGTTGATATTCAGGCTGATGGTGGGACCCATGTGAAAAACTTGAGAGAGGTGGGAAAGCTAATTTTTTTGTCAGCGGAAAATAAGGGGAAGAGTAATAGAAGGATTTACTTTAACTTGGATCCTTAAAGGTTCAACTGCTTCATTAAATCTTCGGCGTTGAATTCTTTCAAGTCATCAAGTTCTTGTCCTGTGCCAAGATAGAGAATGGGTTTTCTTGTGATATAAGAGGCTGAGATGATTGCGCCGCCTTTTTCGTCGACGTCTGCTTTGGTGAGGATGATTCCATCGATGCCAACGCTCTTGTCAAAGGTTGTTGCCTGTGTGACGACGTCGTTTCCGACGATTGATTCGCCGACAAAGATTTTGAGGTCTGGCTTTGTTACTCTGACAATTTTTTCCATTTCTCTGACAAGGTCTGTGTTGGAGTGGAGCCTTCCTGCGGTGTCGATGAGGACAACGTCGATGGTGTGTGCTTTCGCGTAGGAGATTGCGTCGAACGCGACTGCTGCGGGATCGCTCTTGTATTCGTGGCTGATGAGCTTGACGTTGAGCCTTTCAGCCCAGGATTTGAGCTGTTCGATGGATGCTGCGCGGTAGGTGTCTGCTGCTGCGAGGACGACTGAGAGGCGGTTTTTTTTGAGCAGGTGTGCAAGCTTTGCGATAGTCGTTGTTTTTCCTCCACCATTGACGCCGAAGAGGCAGATGATGAAGGGTTTTCTTTCTCTCGCTCGTTGGATGAGGTTGAATGGCGCTGCTGGAAACAAGCTGCGGATGCTTTCCCTGAGGCTTGAGACGATTGTTGCCTCGACTTCCGAGCGTTTGAGGGGTTGGTTTGCGAGTTGTTGTTTGAGGTCTTCTTTGATTTTTTCTATGACTTCCACGGAGGTGCTGCTTTCAAGTAACGCGAGTTCTAGGTCCCAGAATAATTCTTCGAACTCTTCTGAGGAGATTTTTTTTGTGGTTATCTTTTCTGCGATCTTCTTGAAGAATCCTTTTTCAGGTTCTTTGATTAGTTCTGGTTGAGCAGGGAGGTGTTTTTCTTCAGATGGTTTTCTTTCAGGAGCTTTTTTTTCTTCAGCAGGCTCTTGTTTTTGTTCTTCGAATTGTTGTTGGATTTTTTCAAGAACGCTTTGTTCTGTTTTGGGCGTTTCTTCTTGGGCTGGTTTTTCTTCTACTTTTTTTGTGAACGAGCCCACGACTTCTTTGAGTTTTTCTTTGAGAAACTTGAACATGGGATGAGGGAGGCGGGAGCTTTTAAAAATGTTTGCTTAGTGGAGGTTTTTGTGCAGGTGTTCTGCTTCATGCACTTTTTCTTTCCTGATCAAGGAGCGCAGTTTGGAGAATTCGCTGCTGAAGAGTTTTTCTTCTGGTTGGGGGTGTCTGAAGGCGGGGTGTACTTTTTCGAAGTGAGTGCTGGCTGTTTTTTTCTTTTGTTCTTTTTTGCTTATTTCTCCTACAAAAAGTTGTTGGAAGAGGTGGAGAGCGTCTTGCTCGTTGTTTTTTGTTAAGGATCTTCTGAGTTGTTTGAATTTTTTGTCGAAGGATAGGGTTCCTTGGGTGTGGAGTTCTCTGTAGGTCGGGGTGACAGTAGGGAGGTTGAGGTCAAAAATGATGTGTGTTGGTTTTTCTCTTGCGAAGTGCTCCAGTCTTTCAAGGTACACATCTTTGAAGAGTGTGCGGATGATCTTGTAGAGTTCATGGCGTTTTTCTTGGTCAACGACTTCTGCGAGGTGGTTGTACGCGATCCAGAGTTCTGCGTATTTTTTCAATCCTAGGGGAAAGTTGTGCTTGTTGAATGCTGAAGAGACACCATGGCGCATCTTCTGGAAGGTTTGGATAACAACCTTGTAATGGTAGATTTCTTGGAAGAAGGTGTAGTGGCGTTGGATGTAGTTTAAGATAATGGTGATGTCTTCTTCTGCTGGCTGAGAGGATGAGATGTCGAAGGCGATGATTCTTATCCGGTTCATTTCTTCTGACAGGCGTTGGATGTCTCCTTGCTCCGCGAAGAGATAGGCTTGGTTGATCCTGAGGTAGGATTCGAGTTCTTTGGAGATGAGGTCCATTATTTTAAGAAGGTGTTTTTGTTGTTCTTCTGGAAGTTTCTTGAAGTTTTGTTCGAAGTCGAGATACTGGTTGATGGCGCTTTCGAACTCTTTTTTGCTTATTGCTACCCTGATCCTGTGGAGGGTGTCCTCTGGGGAGGGGAGTGTGGTCATGTGTTTTTTCTGGGTAAGGGTCAATAAAAGCCTTTCTCAATGATCGAAGGCTTCGAGTTGTTTTAAAAAGGTGGTGGCGTAGGATCCTTTTGGAAGGGTAAATTGTATATTGTTGTTGTCTGTCTTGAAATCCGTTACGTTGACAAACAAGGGCCTGAGTGTTGTGACGGGCATTATTTCTGGAAATGTTCTGATGATGAAATCGTCGAGGGTGATAGTTTGTTCTTTTAAAACTTCAAGGCAGAAGCGTTCGACAAGTGGATCTTGAAATTCAGTGTCAAAAGCAATCAGAGGAATGTGCATTTGCTGTTTTATTTCGTTTACAAAGAAAAATCCTTGAAATTCGAACGCATCTTTGTACTTGTTTTTTAGGTAACGTTTTGAGGTTTCGTTCCAGACAAAGGATTGAAATGCGTGGATGTACAGGGAGAGGAGTTTTTTGTCCAGCGTTTGTAAGGCGCCGACGAAATCGTTGGGGTAAAAGGTGAGGTGTTTCTGTGTTTCATTATGGTCGATGAGACTGCATGCTTTTTTAAAATCTTTTTTCAAAATTGCTTTTCCTATCTCTGCGTTGTTCTCGCTGAATCGTTGTTCCCCAAAATAATTAACGAGAAAGTTTATCTTCGGAGGTTTTTTGCTTACCCTGATCTTGAAAGAATTTCCGTTGAGCGTTCCGAGGGAGAGGGGCTTGTCTCTTGTGGTAAGAGGTGTGAGTTCGAGGTTGGGGTGATGAAGCTTGTTGATTCGTTCTTCGCTAACGTGAAGGAGAGAGAAGTGTTGTGTTGTGACTGCGAATTTGTCTTTTGATCCTGCATAACTTACATATCTTCTTGGAATCTTGAGTGTGGAGCAAAAAAATTTAACGACATCAAGGGTGTTCATGTTTTTCTTCTTGACCTTGACATAGAGGTAAGGTCCTGGTGATCCTGTGATATCAAGGAGCTCCTCGACGACGAAGTCTTCAGGTTGTTCTACAAGCATCATTTTTGGTTTTGGGAGTTTATGTCATCCTTCTTTGTATAAAAGAGTTGTTAAAACTTCAGGTCTTTTTCCAGGATTTCTGAAGAAATCTTTATAAATTTGAAAAAAGAGAGGTGATGGAAAGATTTTGTATTTGAGAGAGTGGTGTGCAAAGAGTTTGTGATTGGCTGTAAAATTTACGGAATTCTTAGGACAGGCTTAATTTAGAGAAAGCCTTTTAAAGAGTTTTAAATCATCAATTTTATGGAAGATGGAACCAAAGTTGGTCCGCCAAAGGAAATCAAGCAAGTCAGCGAAGTGATGTGGGAGCTTCCGAAAACCTATAAGGAAGGAATGCAAGTTCCAGCGAGAATCGTCGCCACGAAAAAGCTCTTACAAGAGATGGACTTTGGAGTGTTTGACCAATTAACAAATGTAGCATGCCTTCCTGGAATCCAAAAATATGCGTATTGCATGCCTGATGGACACTGGGGATACGGATTTCCAATAGGCGGCGTTGCGGCGTTCGATACGACAGAAGGAGTGATAAGTCCTGGTGGAATTGGTTTTGATATTAACTGCGGGATGAAGCTTCTTCGGACGAATCTGACCTACCAGGAGGTAGCTCCAAAAATAAAGCAGTTGATTGATTTGTTGTTTGAGAAGGTTCCTGTTGGTGTGGGATGCAAGGGTTTTGTGAAGTTGGATAAAAAACAGTTTAATGAAATGTTGGTTGATGGTGTGAAGTGGTGTGTTGACAATGGCCTTGGATGGAAAGGGGATGTGGAAAGAACAGAGGGTTATGGGAAGATTCAGTGGGCTGATCCTTCGAAGGTGAGTCAGCGTGCGATTACTCGTGGTATTGACCAATTGGGAACGTTGGGATCTGGGAATCATTATTTAGAAATTCAAGTTGCTCATAAGGAAGGTATTCATGACAGGAAGATTGCGAAAGTATTTGGAATTGATCAGGATGAGCAGATTGTGGTGATGTTGCATTGTGGCAGTCGAGGTTTTGGCCATCAGATTGGCACAGATTATTTGAAGATGTTTGAGGAAGCGATGAGAAAATATAAAATTAAAGTGAGAGATCGTGAGTTGGCGTGTGCTCCTTTTTCATCTAAAGAGGGTCAGGATTATTATGGAGCGATGGCATGCGCTGCGAATATGGCCTTCGCGAATCGACAAGTTATTATGCATAGAATTAGAGAAGCATTTTCAAAAGTGTTTGAGAGAAGCGCTGAGGATCTTGGAATGAATTTAGTGTATGATGTTGCGCATAATATTGCGAAGGTGGAGAAGCATAAAGTGGACGGTTCTCTGAAGGAGCTTGTTGTGCACAGAAAAGGGTCAACGAGAGCGTTTCCTCCTGGGAATAAGGAGCTCCCTGCGGTGTACCAGGAGACAGGCCAGCCGGTGATTATTGGGGGAAGCATGGAGACAGGTTCATACTTGCTTGCTGGGTTGGAGACTGGCGCAGAAACTTTTTTTAGTACCTGTCATGGTTCTGGAAGGACGATGTCTCGGATGAAAGCGAAGGGGCTGGTGCGCGGGGAGAAGTTGCAGAAGGACATGCTTGCGAGGGGGATTTATGTGAAGACTTCTTCAATGTCTGGATTGGCTGAGGAGGGAGGGTTCGCGTATAAATCTGTAACTGATGTTGTTGACGCTGTGGAGAAAGCTGGAATTACGAAGGCTGTTGTCGGGTTGTCCCCGATTGGTAATGTGAAGGGTTAGGATTCTCTGTTTTTAATGGCTTTTTGGAATTTTTGTTCAGGGGGTTGTGTAAACGTTTTAGGTTGTCGAAGTGCGGCGTGTTTAATGGTTATTTTTTTGTTGTCGAGTAGAGGTGTGATTGTTTTTTTTATTTTTTGGTAGGCGATTCTGTAGCCTTCTCCGCTGGGGTGGAATTTGTCTTTTGAGAAGTATTTTTCTGGTTCTTTGAGGAAGTGTTCGTTGAGTTCTTGGTCGTGGTAGTAGTCGATGAAGTGAGCGTGGTGTTGATCTGCGATTTTTTTGAAGGTGGTATGGATGCGTCGTTCGCGGAGGTCGATGATGCCTTTGATGGATCGTGGAATGAGGGGGATGATCCGGAGTTTTCCTGCGAGGCCGAGGACGACTGTTTCTGTTTTGGTGTGTGCGTGTTGCAGGACGATGGGAAGGAGTCTTTTGATTTCTCTGGCGCTAGTGAAGGTGAGGACATCATTTGCGCCTGCGTTGATGAAGATGAGGGTATAAGTCTGGCAGCTGCTTTTTGAGAGTTGTGCTAGGATGTCTCCAATGCGTGCTCCTGAGAAAGACAGGTTTTCGACGTGCGCGTGAGGATAGTCTTGTGCGAGGTAGGCTGCGATGGTTTGTTTTGGTGGTGCGCCGACGCCTGCGATGCTGCTGTCTCCGAGGAGGAGGATGCGGGTTTTTGCTTGGAGGTTGCGTCGTTGGTAGGGGATGGTTTTTCTGCTTTCTTCTCGGATGTGTTCAATGTGGTCTCTGAGTTTGGTGAGGGCGATAAGGTGTGCTCTGATGCGTTCTATGGTTTGGGTGCGCATGGTCTTTGTTAGGTGTATGTTTTTAAATAAGTTGTTTTTGGCGATTCCTTGTCTCTAGCTGGTGCTTCAGTTCAATGGTGAACCAAAATCCTGGGCAATTAGGCGCAGTAATTGGCGTTGAGACTGTAATCTTTTCCATTCTAGGTTTTACTCCGCGGCAAGTTGTAAAGTATTAAATCAACGCGGGGATAAAATTCCTTGTGGGTAAAGCTAAAATTGTTAACGTTTGTTTCTTAGGAACTTTTTCTCATGAATTTAAAAAAAACAATTCCTAAGAAGAATCCGATGCCCAGCAATGCGGCATAAATGATTGGTGGAATAGCATTCAAGAATGATGGAACTTGCGTGTTTGCTTGGTGCTTAACTCTATCCTGCTCTTGTTCTGTGCTTTCCAAGATAAACATTGACTCGGCGTGTTCAGCCTCAAAAGAAATCTTCATATCTTGGGTTTCCTTGTTCCCTATTTTTACGCTCTTTTCAAATTGCTTGGAAGCGTCAAAAATGAATTCTGCTTCAACTGGCTCAAGCCACTGGCTTTTTCTTGCGTCTCCGCGGGAGAAAGTCGGAGGATCCAGGTGAAACTTGAGAAGGTACTGCCTTGGTTTTAAGGCTACATTCGTAGCATAATGAAAATTTCCGCCAAACATGGGATGCAGGTTCATAGTCTGCTTTTCTTGAGTTTCAATATCAATAATAATGACTGCTACGTTCATAGAGGGGAGCCTGTACCCTTCAAGGGATTCTGGCTTGACCTCGAGATGATGGGTTTCATCAGCGAAAGGCTTTATTTCTTTTACGAGGAAATCTTCTTCATGGGCAAATATCGGCTGTGCGGTTAGGAGAAAAGACGCAGAGAAGATTACTAGCAGAGTTATTAGAATTTTTTTAATCATAATTGGATTTTATTTGAACAACTATATATATCTTTTGAAATAAGGTCTAAGCGTCATGCAAGGTAAGTTTATCTGGCTTTACTTTTCGTCTTTATCCTAAAAGAGCGTGGAATATCAAAGGAACGAGAAAAAATTGCAATTAATCGCTTATACGCCTTTAGAAAGGTTTATTTTGTAATAAAAATGCTTTTGAATAATGAGAAATTGTTTTTAAAGAAAAAATATGATGCCGGCGACGCACAACCTGGTCGTGCAGCAGTCTCGAATTGGGACTTAGAAAACTGCCGTCCGCAAGGACATGTAGGTTCAAATCCTGCCGCCGGCGTTAAACTTTTTTAAACGTCGAGTGTTTTAAGGTTCAACAAGAAAAAATCAGTAACGTTAGATTTAAAAGCTTTTATATATTTTATGGCCATACCTGTGGCAATGCTTGGAGGGTATTCGGATAAGGGCGCAAGGGAAAGAAGGGATAGACTTCTTAAAGAGAGTATTAAAAAGTACATCTTGGGATCAGAAAAGGATGGAAGTTCATTGGATCTTGAAATAAAAAGAACATTGGAAGAAGAATCTGCGGAGAGGTTGCTGGAGATTTCTTCTATAACTTTGGACGCTCTTGCAGGAGCGGAGGGGCAAGGTGCTTCTAATGACAAAAAAAAGACTGTTTTTGCTCTTGCTTATACAGCCGAGCATAGGGCGGGTGAATATTTGTTGCAGCATGGAAAAGTGAAAATTCATAGTATGAAAGAACCAATATTTAATTCTGTCGCTTCCCATTCGGTTTATGATGTCATAGAACAAAAATGGATTGCTCCTCGGGATCAAGAAGGACGTTGGAATCTTCCCGACGATTTCAGGGGGCTTATTGTGCGGGCCCATAATCATGGGCTAAAGCTAAATTTTATTTCTGAATCTAAGCTAAATACGTATGGGATAGGTGAAGCTTTCAAAGATTTGCGCGACGCAGAAAATGAAAGAATTTTGGAAAGATATTTTGTTGAACTCCAAGGGCCAATTACCGACACGCAGATCACGTTCTTTATTGATAGAATAAATGGTATTGGAAGGAGACTTATTGGCGAAGATAGTTTTCCCTATTATCCTGATGAGGCGCATCTTATTGCTCAGGGGCATTTAGCAAGGCTTTATGATTTAGTGCAAACTTCAGTGTTGCGAATTAATGCAAGACCAATCAAAGAAAACCAAATGAACTATATGGGAAAGCGGTTAGAAGAATTAGCTACAACTCTTTTAAGTCGCGGAACTCCTGCGAAAGTTTCACAGACGAGCGGCTATACTATATTAACAAAGACATTGGATGTTATTAGGTCGTATCAAGGTTTTCTAGTAGGAAAAATTGCAGCTATTGACAGGGATGCGCAGCTTACTCAGCTTGTCGAAACAGCTCAAGAAATTGGGAGATCTGTAAAGGAAGCTGTGGGTGTGCTGAGATTAATGCGGGATGATATAGAGATGGGTTTTGCTACTTTGGGTTATGAGGTGCAGCAGGGTTTTAGTAAGGTTCATAAGATGCAGGCCATTAATCTAGTAGGTATGCAGGCTTTGGGCACGCTGCTTAATTATTATGGGGCTTTACAAACAGGCGCAACAAGCTTAGACTATGTTGGGCACCCTTCTTCGTTTAGAAACCAATTTGGGAATCTTTTAAAGAGTGGTGTTTAATTAGAAGTTGAAGTCATTGAGTTTGTGCAGGCTATTTTGGAGGGGGAAGTTTAAACGTTCCAGATTTTTAAGTGCTTTTACGATTTCTTTAAGACTCATATCTTTTTTTGGATTATTATTCTTGTAGAGCATGATAATTCCATAATGCAGTTTTATTTGGTGATGCAACTTTTCAAAATCGCGATCTGAGGTAAAGAACGTTGCTTGTCTCAGAATTGCTTCTTTTAAGTGGTCTTTATCTTTTTTATGCCTCATTCTAATTCTACGCGGACTTATTATTTCAAGACCTTCTTGTTCAAGAAAATTTATAAGAAGATACCCATCAAGATTGTCATCTAAATAGAGTCTAATCTTTCACACCTGCTTCTTTTCTCTCTTGAGTTAAGACTCGTGTTACGAGGTCGTCGTTTTCTGTGCACCAAGCTAGTGCTTGTTGTACATCTTCCATGGACAGATCTCGGTGCTTGGCAATAGATTTTGGTTCTTGTTGCCAGCATTTGTGGTCTAAGCAGTAAAGATCATCAGATCTTATTCTCGTCCCTCTTAGATAAGGAATCTCTTTACCCTCGTGAAATTCCAGCCTATCGTAATTTCTCTTTGGTGTTTGCATGGTGTGTTACAGGGATGAAGATTTAAATAGATTATTGTTGGAAAGGCTCTGTCCTAAATTTTGTTTTTGTTGAATGTTTGCTTTGGAAAGATCCACTTTTTCCACAGGAAAACATGGTTTGATGGAGTTGGAATGTAACTAACAAAAAGGACTCAGGACAGAGCCGTTCCAAGCAACAGGTTTATAAAAGTAGGAGGGCAGGAATTTCTTTGCGATGAGAAAGAGGAAGAAACGAGAGAATAATAATCTTCAGTGGGTGAAGCGCGCTTATATGTGGATGAGATATGTCGTGAAGCATCCGAAGACGCTTCTTGTGCTTCAGGACTGCGCGAAGAAAGGACAATTCTTCATCGTAGCGGCGGTCATCGTCATCATGGTCTTCTTCACTGTCGTAGCGCAATACAACACCATTAAAGTCCATGTGGCTTTGGAAGACTTTGACGAGCTCAGCGAGCAATACGCGTCAGAACAACCCATCGTCATCAACGAGGCGTTGTTTGGCGGAGACAGCCCAGAAGCTGAGCTCGCCAGGTTCACGGACAGGTTCATGGACTACACCTCAGAAAGACAGCCAGAATTCGGAGGATTCTACGCCGTAACCAGCCCAGACGGAAGCGTAGTAACAATAAGAAACTTTTTAGCGGGCGGACAGAGCATGGAATTAACAGCCGAAGGCGCCAGCGGTAATAGAATCCCTTTTCCTTCAGGCGACACGACAATTAGACTTATTTCTACAGCTCAACAATCAGAAGGAACACTTACACTAAATATAGGAACGTTTAGAACAGGAATAACACTCTCCGCTCCAATAACTGCGTATGGAGATGTTGGACAGACAAGTATAAGAGGCGCAGAAAGGTTGATAATCACTATACCTGGAAATCCAGAACCAATCAGAATTAGTACTCCACAAACTGGATCAAGTGGTTTTACAAGTGCTTCTTCAGGTGAAATTGTCAGAGCAAGAATATTCGAATAGTTTAGAATAACTTGGGTTTTCAAAAAGCCATCTTGAATTTTTGAATTATTCCCTCACTAAGACAGTAGTTTCTGCTCCTGACGTTTCGTCTCTAGAATTCGTACACACTGCAGTAATATTATACGTTCCAGAGTTTGCATAACTGCAAAAAAACTGTCCTCTTGGATGGCAGCCGCCAGTTCCGTTTCCACAAGTTATGCAATACATCCTCATTCCGTTCGGATCGTAACTTCCCAGGGCGACAAGATCAAGATCAAAAAACTCATACACCCTCACCTCATAAGGACCACCCACTCTACAGATCGGGTACATCGAAGCACCAGCATCCCTTTCTCCACTATCCTGAAACCCAGCGTCAGGA
>DASRUL010000014.1:0-32950 GCA_035655455.1 Candidatus Nanoarchaeia archaeon
AAGATTTAGCCTTCTCCTGTGAGCGTCTTCCAGTGTTCTTTATAATAGTGAAAGCGTCTGTCAAATTCTTCTCGCGTGGTTAAAGGGATATTGAGTAATGCAAACCTTTCTTTAAGAAGATTGAGAGTTTGCTCTCGAGCGTCTTCGGTGCACATCTTTTCAAGTTCCAAAATATATCCATAACTTTTAGTAAAGTCGAGACATACCTTAATGCCTTCCCATTCAAATTCGTGGCGTTTTCTGAACCACTTGATTCCCATGGTATATCCTAATATCGAGAAGAGGTGTTGAAGTTCTGGAAAGCTTTCTCGTGACGTGTGGATTTCGATTTCTTCTCGAGTGTTATCATGGATCTTTCCAAAGTGAACATTCAACAAAAACAAAATTTAGGACAGAGCCTGTGCTTCTGAAGAATTAAAGGTTTTAGTTTAAGATCTTCTAGTATAGATCCGTAATGAACACCATATAATGCTTTTGCACGTTCATCAAGGTAAAGCGGAGGTATAGCTAAGGTCGCAAATATTTAGCCAAGATATAGTTAAATACTTACGACCTTAGCTATAGTAAAAACATCAAGGCGAGAAAACGATTATTCATGAATTAATTCAGATTTAATTCATACCAAAGCATTTCAAGATTTGGTGTTACTTCTTCTTTTTTTATTAATATGAATTTATTTGATTCAAAGAAATCTTTGTTTTTCATAAATTCAAAAGTATCTGTTATTATTTTTTTAATATTTCTTAATTTACATTCTTTAATAAACCGGTCCAACAATTCTTTTTTTATTTCAATTTCATTAGCAGTAATATAATGAATCATTGCACTATCATTTAAAGTATCTTCATAACCCACAATGAATCCTACAATCCTTCCCCCCATTTTAGCTACAAATGCTATCAATCCAGGATTTTTAAATTCTTTTAGTATATTTTCTTCTTTAGCATGTTCTCTAAAACTATTAATCAGTTTTTTTGGAAATTTAGAATTTGGATTTTTTAAGTCGGATAACATTAATTTGGAAATCTCCTTTGCATGTTCAACTACTGCTTTAACTATTTCCATTATTCATACCTCAATTTCGATGCTGTTACTCTATTTAATTCATTGATCCCAAACATATCGATATATTCTTTCCAGGCAGATTCCCACGCCCACGAACAATTTCTATTAATTAAACAATCATTGCAGTAATCTGGCTGAGCTACATCTAAATTTCCAAAAATAGTTTCTTCAGGCGAAATGTAAATCATTTCTTTTGTCATTTGTTTCCAATTAATACTCAAATATTTCCAATAAGATGGATCTAATGTGCAGGACGGAATAATAAAAACTCCTAAATTTTTATCTCGCCTAATTGCTTCATCTAGCGCGTCTTCAACATAGGGTGTCATATCTTGATATCTCACAACGAGTTGCTCACGATTGTCATTCGCATGACCTCTCATAATCAAACCATGAATTGAAACCCACGCAGAAGGAAAGGTATCATATGCAAAACTAACAAAATCCGGAAGTTCTTGATAATTTTGCTTTAAAACTATTATTTTTACGGAGATAGGTAACCCTATACCATCTAAATTTTTTAATCCTTCCACAGTATCTAAAAAACTTCCTTTTCTCTGAGTAATCATATCATGTTTTTCTTCGTATGGACTATAAAAAGTAGTCATTACTCTGTCAACACCAACAGCTTTTATTTGTTTACTGAAAGACTTATCTTTAAATTTACGACCATTAGAAAGAATAATAAGGTTTGTATTATAATTTGATTTTTCATCTAGTTTTTTTGCACAAGAAATACATGCGCTGTTACAAGAATAATCTATAACTAAAAAAATCTTTCTCATTTTTGTACCTCCAAGACAGGAGAGAAATAAATGCAAAGAGATTCTTTCCTGAGAATGTTAACCCTACATGACTATATTTTATGGGTTTATCAAAATTAAAACTATGGAACCCCTCAATGTACTCTTTTAAATATCTGAGAGACTCCATTTTTTTGAAGATAAATTTAATACCAACTTCCAGGACCCATACCTATATTATATTTTTGTATTTCGCCTTTTGGGTTTCCTGAATCTAATGCTACATACCGGTCTAATTTCGGTGAATATATCTTTGGTTTGTCATTTTTCTTTATCTCATATTTTCTGTCCTCTGCAATGGGACTTACATTTTCTTTCTCAACGATTTGTGTTAAACTCATTTTGTTTTCCCCCTCAAAGTTTTTTAGTCGATTGACTGATATATTGAGTGTAAAGTATAACAACTATAAATAATTTGCGGTGATTTGTCCGTAGATTTCCGGAAATAGTTTTCTTGCCTTTAAAATAGTAAAATTGTCCACTTCTACTTTTTAGCCCTTGAAAATAATTGCAACTAATGCCTGTTAAATTCCTTCCCAGTTACGAAGTTCTGGGAAATTTCGTTCCGAAAAGTAAAAAAATCGGTGTATAAATTGCGAAGCACCATTAGTTAAAAGAATCTAGGATTTGGGGCGTTATATTAATTAGGCACTTGTTAGCGGTTACAAATAGAAAGATTATGCTGAATATGCAGTATATTGATCGAGATTATAAAAGATCTTTCACCTCTTCTTTACAAAACAATAGGAAAAGAAATCGTAATCGGAAGCTTTTTATAGTGTTTACTACGTTTAGGTTACAGAGAGGGAATGGGAAGATGTTGGAGCGCTTGGTTGGAAAGAGACGGTTATCTGGGCTTGCCTTAGCGCTTGCTCTTGGTGGTTCTGGGTTTGTTTCTTGTGGTTCTGAGCCTGTGAAGAATCCTCCTGGAATGAGAATTGTTGATTCTGATGGCGACGGCATGCCTGATGAGATGGAGCGCCGGATGGGCACGAACCCGCTGAACAGGGATTCTGACAACGACGGCTTTGACGACCTCTACGAGGTGCAACACGGCACTGATCCGATGAATCCAGATGATCCTCCCAAAAACAACCCTGACGCGGGCTCTTTGGACGCGATGGTTGATGTGTATGACACTGGAAGACGATCCGACACTCAAACTTCTGATAACGGTTACGATGCTGGCGTACGACCCGACACCAGACATCCTGACGCCGGGTTTCAGGATAGTGGAGAAAGGGATGCTGGCGCTTCGATGTACCCTATCTGTAGAGTAGGTGGTCCTTATGAAATAAATGTTGGACGCGTATTAAAGTTTAATATGAGTTCTACACCCTGCAACTGCAGTGCAGATCCTCCACTCGGAAGTTACGACCCTGAAGGCATTACCCGTTATAGAGTGAGATGGGGTGACAGTGTTGAGAACATAAATCAGGGAGAATTTGGAGGATTCTTTCATATTTATAGCCAACAAGGACAGTACTCAATTATAGGGGAGTGTACAAATAATAGGGGTCAAGTGAATACAACTAACACAACTGTTATTGTGCATTAGTTTTGAATAGTTTACACAGCTTTTTAGGGGGTCATTTTGGGGAAGAGAAGGGGGTGTTTGGCGAGTTGTATCCATGGGAAAGTTTTTTAGGAAGATTAGTTTGTTCCTTTTCTTCTTTCTTTTTGAGGAGTTCTTTTAGTTTTTTGTGCCAGTAAGGAATATTAGTTACTCACCATAATCTAATGATTTTTCGCCATTTCTAACGCTTGGGATTTAACAGATATTTTTAAAGTCTCCGATTAAAGACTAAAACAAAAATAATCTCGTCCTAAAAACATGTTTAAATAATTTACTACTTAAATGGGCGGCGTTTGATTTTCTTCATTAATTTTCAAAATGAGAATAAGATTTCCGATAGAAGAGAGTTCTTTGAGAATGTTTAAGAAGTAATGACTTATGACTGGATTCTTTTCTTTCAAAACTTCGAGAATATCATCAAACATTGCATCTCGCTCTTCGAAGAAAAGTCTTGTTTTTTCTACATCTAAATTCATATAAGCAAGAAAAAGATTATTATAGAATGCTCTTGTTTTGAGAATAAGGTCAAGTTCATTGTGGGTTAGCTCAAGTTTGTCTGCTTTTTTTACATACTCATACGAATAAGTAATAAAAGAGGAAATATTAAGTAGGGTGGTAAGGAAGGTGTAGACATACTTAGAAGTCACTGCATCATAAGGAGACTTTTTGTTGATAAGCCTTCTGCAAAGATTGTTAAATCTGGAAGCGCTTTTGAAGATTTCATTAATTTCATCGTACATCGTTGGTTTTTTGTTTTTTGCATCTTCAATAAGATAATCAAATTGGGAAAGAATGAGCCACATGATTCTCTCAACAATTTGCTTGTATTCTTGCTCAGGTGCTGAAACAATACACTTGAGTCGGCAATATTTCTGATTACTTTCAATAACATCAAATCCGGTAAGCGAATCTAGTCTTTTACGAACAAGGCTCAAATATTCTTTTTTGGTGTAGTTTATTTTTACTTCATCGTAACCATAAGTGTATAAATGTCTAAGAATACGATAGACATACCATTCTTTGTCGCTTGAAAGAGATGTTTCTATCTTATCAAAATGTTCTTTTTCGAAATAAATGAGGAGTCCTTCAGAAGTTGCTTCTAGGTTTAAGGTTTGTCCATTTTTGATTTTATTTGTTTTTACCCATTTAGAAGGTAGAGAAACGCTAAGGGTGCTTGGTCCGTGTTTAACGACTTTTCTATGCATTTTAATAAGAGATATGCGAATATATTTAAAACTTTTTAAATATGTACATACGTATAAACTGTATATATGCACACAAAAGATACTTATATCTTCGTCCTTTAACTAAAAGGGTGAACAGACAAAAAAACATCAACTTCACAAGAAAAACATTCAATCATCTTATTATAGAATTATTCGAAGTCAATCTAAAAAATAAAGAAGAACTTTTAGAAAAAATAAAAAAATTTATTGAAGAACTCAATCTTACTGTTGTAAAAACAGTTGAGCATGAATTCACTCCGCATGGACTAACCTGCGTATTCATCTTATCTTCCTCCCACTTAATCGCCCACACATGGCCAGAACACAATTACCTCCATTTAGACCTTTTCTCCTGCTTGAATCGTATTGATGAAAGCCTCCCAAATAAGATCGTAAAATGTTTCGGAAACAATTATCGGGTAAGGAGGATTAATTATGATAGCAATTAATTACGAACCCATCATTGAAAACGAATCAGAGAGAGCTTTTTATGAAGAAAAGCATACACACATCTTAAATCACTTAACTAGCTTTAACGATGCAACCTTTTGGCAAATCGTCCGCGAAGTAGGGGGAAGCGACAGAAGAACATTAAGACTGCTTAATCAGATGGTTAAAATCGGTGAACTAGAATTTTCTCCCACAAATAAAAAGTTTAATCTTCCAAACAAGAAGGAAGAGTATCAATTCTCGAGTATAGAACGGATCAGATGTGGAGAATGTGGGGGCAAGATGGTTAATCTCTGGAGAGATTACTTATTAACTTCACAAACATTAGAAAAGATTTATACAAAAAAACCAACACCCACCTTCTTATTCGACCAAAGACCAGTTACCTTTGAAACGACTGAGAGAAGGGCAGCTTATCTTTTAATGCGAGGAGACCTTATAGGAAAAGAGATTGTTTTTATCGGAGATGATGATCTCACTTCCTTAGCTATCGCTCTCACTCAAAAAGCAAAAAGGGTTGTCGTATTTGATATTGATATGAGGCTTATTGATTTTATTAATAATGTTGCCAAAGAGGAAAATATTGCTCTTGAAGCACATATGTATGATCTTACAAAACATATTCCAAATGAGTTTTCAGGAAAGTTTGATGTATTTTTAACAGACCCCACCCCAAATAGAGAAATGTTCTCTCTGTTTGTCTCCATAGGCCTGATGTTGCTTAAGGGGGGTAAAGACAAAATCGGATATGTTTCCTTCTTTCCCTCACACCAAGAGCGAAGCCTTGACTTTCAAGAAGTCTTAACCGAAAATAAGCTGATCGTTACAGATATGATCCCCCAGTTTACCGAGTATGACTTTTTGAAAACAACATACAAAGAAAAAGATTTAGAACTACTCAAAGAATTTGATTCTGGTGAACAAAGACTTTCTTTTCATGAAAATTTTACAAGATTTGAAACCACAGAGGAAACTCCCAGAAAAGTAGTAAAATTAAATCCAGAGTTCTTGAAAGTACCTAAAGCAACAAGAAGAGTATTAAAAGATTTGAGTAAAGACCCGGCTTATGCAAGCGGAGAAGTTGAATTTGTAAAAGGCATTGCAAAAAAAATGATGGGGGTAGAAAATGAGTAAATTCTTAGACTATTACAATTCCGAAATAGAAAAATATGGCGGCGTGAAAAATTATATTATTGGAAAAGCAAAAGAGAAAAAGCCGTTAATGGATAGAATTTATGCATATGCAGAAAGAGATAAACTCATTCTTGAAGCAGGTTGTGGCACTGCTTCAAATTCCATCTTTTTAGCAAGTAAAGGATTTAGGGTTGTGGGAATAGATCGAGATGGAAAGATCCTTGATTTAGCAAGAAAAAATGCAAAAACTTTTGGAACTAAAATCGACTTTGTTGAAAAAGAGGTCCTTAACCTTGACTATCCTGAAAAACATTTTGATGTTGCTTTCAGCCATGGTGTCTTAGAACATTATCCTGATGAAGAGATCATACGACTCCTTAATCAACAGTTAAAAATAAGTAAGCATGTTATCTTTTCTATTCCTTCCAACTTTTTCAGACAAGAACAAGTAATTAATGGAGATGAACGCTTTCTATCCAAAAAACACTGGAAAAACTTGATCTCTAAATCCAACGGTCATTTAATCGAAAGCTTTGGATATTTTTATGATTCTGAAGAAATAAAGATTTGTGCTTTGAAATTGTTATCCAAGACTACATCTAATATTCTTCCATTGAAGAAACCGTACTTAGGATTTGTTGTGGGGAGCAAATAAAAATGTATACAATCTTAAAACCAGAAGCAAGAAGATATCATCAAAAGATCGATAGAAACTTTATAGAGGAAGGTTTCAAAATCTCTTCGCGATATGCCCTCAACGATTGGGATCAACTAGCAAATAAGTTGTATGCACCCCAAATTAGCGGAGACCCAACTTTTGCTTCTGAATTTCATTCTTGCCTATGGCTAACTCAACAACTTTTCGGAAATAATGGAGCTATTCTCTTACTCGAAAGAGAAGGAGACTTAAAGAGAAATCTCGAAGACCTATGTAAGATTAAAAGAAGATTTAGAGAACAGCTCTTTTATGAAATAAAAGATGCCCTACGATTCTTATTGGATATAGATGCCGTTGATCCTGAAGGCAAGCTTAATATTGGAACCAGAGGCAAAATTTACATAGCAGATCAACTAGCAATCTCTAATGACCGTGAAGGAAGATGGGATTCTTTTTTCTTTAAATATATACATACCCCTGATCCAGATGTTGAAAGTTATAGAAAAGAAATTGCTTTACTAGAAAGAGAAGGCGTTCTTCATCATCCCCTCTCCGAACAAGAATGGGAAATAATGTCTTCTCTAGAAACACTCATTCCCCCTGGACTGAAGAAAGGAAGGAATAATTAAGAAAGATGGAAACTCCAGGAATAAGATTTATTGTTACTTCTCTATGTAACTGTGATTGTACCTACTGTCATAATGAATGGGAGCCTAAAACAGGTCCCGTTTCAGCCTTAGAACAGGAAAAAATTGCGGAACTTATTGCAGGTGCTAAAAAATTAGGCGCAACTGAAGTTGCAATAACAGGTGGAGAACCCTTATTGAAAATAGACCGAGTAAAAACAATTTTAAAAATCGGTCAAGACCTTGAAATGTGGAGCAGTATCACTACAAACGGATTTCTGATAAATAAATATGCAGACTCTCTTCGAGAAAGAGGATTAAAAGAAACACATGTTCACGTGCCAAGTTTAGATCCCGAAACATATAAACATTTAATGGGGAAAAATGCAGACTTAGGAAGAGTCTTAGATAACTTGGATACTTATCGAGAAAGTTTAGGAATTATCAAAATCAATGTTCCCATTTTAGATGGAACAAACAATAGAGAAATTCCTGATTTTTTAAACTATTTTAATCCGAGAAGGATAACTCCTCGCTTTATAGAATCCATGTCCACAAATTCGTTCAGAGCAGGAGCGCAGCAAACTTTTGATGACCTCATAAAAAAAGATTTAGGTGATGTAGTATTAACCGGGTCTTATTTATGGGGAATTAATAAATACGATTCTTCAAAAGGCCCTTTTGAAATATTAAGATGTATCTGTTTTGATAGGAAATGCGATGTTTGCCCTGAAACGAATTTCATTCACGTTGACCAAGACTATAACGTACGACCTTGTAATCTAAGACCTTACAGAATTCCAACGTTCGAAGGTAAAGCTGAAGAAAATTTAAGGGAAGGATTAGAATTCCTCAGTCAACAGACGGACATTCCTGAAGAGTATAAAAGCGTATGGGGACATGATTACGTTCCACTACGCGGTTTGAGGGGAGAGACGTAAGATGGAAAGCTATGATATAGCTTGGTATTTTGAAGAAGGAGCTAAAAAATCGGCTGTCTTGCTTGATGATGCAAACTTTTGTAAAGATACCTTTCCCTTATTTGACCCATTAAAAAAAGAAATAAACCAAGCCTTATCAGAAAATGAAAAATTAGGTTACACTTATCCGGGAGGTAACAAAGAATTGATTGCCCTCATCGCTGAACATGAATCCTACAAAGAAAACATAACTCTAACCCCCGAAAATATCGTTGTTCATAGTGGCGGCTGCACTGGAGCAATTGATAATATCTTCAGAACGCTTTTTAGATTAAGCACAAAAGTAGATATTCTTTTTCCAATTCCCACTTATCCAGAAATTGTTAGATCTGCCTTATATAATCAATTAAATGTAGTTCCTGTAAAAACGAAAAGAGAATATGGATTTCAACCAACATTTGAAGAGATAAAAGCCGCTTTGACCCCAGCCATTCTAGCAATCTTCATCCTTAGTCCTGGAAATCCAACCAGCCTCTACATAAACCAAGAGGATTTAGCAAAAATAAAAAAGTTATGCAAAGAAAAAGGAATTTATTTGATTGTCGATTCCATCTTTGAAGAAGCAACCTTACAATTCCAAAGACAAAATATCTTCAAAGAAGTAAACCCTGGAGATAAAATAATAAAAATAAAAGGATTTAGTAAAGACCGACCACAATTGAATGATCTCCGCTTATCATGGACAGTTTCAACAGATAAAGAAATGAATAAAAAACTCATAGAAGTAGAGCGCGTTTCTAAATATTCCGCCTCAAAGCTAGCTCAAAGAATTGCCTTAGTTGATCTTAAATATCGAATTTTACAAGATAAAAAAGAAGCTTCTTTAATATTATCCCTGGAAGAAGAAAAGTCCCTTAATGAATATCATTCTCACGTTGTGAATTTCCAAACAACAATAACTCAAGCATTAGTTCAGACGAAGAATCTAATCAGTAAAAACTCTTCCGTTAAAGACTTTATTCTACCAGATGCAGGAAATCTTATTTTTATACAGGCGAATGAAAATCAGAAAATAAAAAACTCCCACGAATTATTCTTCTACATTTTAGATAAAGCAAATATAGCAATTAGTCCTGGGCACTTATTTCTTACAGAAAAGAACGAACTATGGTTCAGAATCACGATGGCTAAAAATCCTCATTTGTTTTTAGAAAGTGTGCAGAATATCTTAAATAGCCTGAATCAATTACAAAAGGAGACAAAATGACAAACAACCAAGAAGTAGAATATATCGGAGAACTTTCAGATAAGCAATATAATAATTTGAAGTCTAAATTTGGACAACCTATTAAAACCAAGAGAAGAATTTCCTTTATGTACTTCAAAAACGGAATACCTTTCGAATTTTCGCAAGCTGAAGACGATGGAACTGATCTGCGGCTAAGAGTAACCAATGGCGAACCGGAATTAATCCTCAAACAAGGATCTTTCACAGCATCACACAACAGAAAAGAAACATCCGTTCATTTCAAGTTATCTGAAATTCAAACATATATTGATTTACTCTCCGGATTAGGATGGAAAATTGTTGTTGCATACGGCGCAGAGACCTCAGTTTACAAATACAATAAGATTGAGTTCTCTCTTATCAAGATAAAAAATTATGGCTACAACTTTGAAGCGGAAATACTCACAAGCGAAGATAAAGTGACAGAAGCAAAACAAAAAATCGAAGCAGAACTTTCTAAACTTGAATTAAAACCATTTGATGAACAAGGATTAAACAAACAATGCAATGCAATCAATAATAAAAAAGAATTGCAATTTGATTTTTCCAAACAGCAATTTAAAGATATTGAAGTAAGATTCAAAGAATTTTTATAAAATTCTCAAAAAGAGGTGCCAATGGAAAAACCAATGGAATCCGAAAGATCAAAACTAGCTTTTAGAAAAAAACTGCGAAGGCGACTTTATTGATGGAAATATCTTATAGCTAAGGTCGTAAGTATTTAACCATGTCTTGATTAAATTCATTAGTTTTTAGGAATGACCTTAGCTCTCTTCTCATTGTTTCAAAGTCTTTATGTACTCTTCCACCATTAACTTCTCTTTTTGATTGTCTCCAACATTCTTCCACAGGATTCATTGTGGTGAATGTGCATTTTTCTAATAATGATAAATCTGCAAAATTGCATTTGAAAGAGACGTTAGTGTGGTGTAAGGAGAACAATCTGAAGCCGGTTATTGCAGGGTATTTTAATATCAAAATTGTTGAAGATCTTATAAAAATTGCAGGTAAGGATTATGAAATTTCTTACCATATCAAGCCTTACAAGTCCTTTATGCCGACTAAATTTTCTCACAATAGCGAGCCGATTACGTTGGATTATATCCTTAGCTCTAAAGAAAGATTTGTGATGGAGACTGTTGAGTGTATAGAGAAGGATAGTTCTTCAGACCACAAGCTAATTATTGCTATGCTAAGCATAATTTAAAAATTAAAACTTTAAATTGATCTAACCCTGACTATTTCTCCTGAACGCGCAATAAGCTGACCTGTAGTACCACCTCTTTCCAAATCGCGCCTATTTAACACTGCCTGTTGTCCATCAATAGTGAGGACTATCACTTCAGCTCCTCTTACATCAGTCTGGCTTATTTGGCCGTAGGCGGTGATGGGCACTGAGACTGTTGTTCTTGTTGTGAAGGTTCCGAGGTTAAGAGTGAGGGTTCCTTGGGACTCGTCAGTGCTGGAGAGGAGTCGCAGTGTTGATTCTCCCGAGGGAAAGGCAACAGCGTTTCCTGCTGTGTCAACCGCGGAGAGCTCTATTGATCTTCCGCCCGCTAAAAAATTTCGGATAGTGATAGTGCTTCCGTCTGGGCTGAGAATGGCATAGAATCCTCCGAATTCTGGCTGTCTTTCTGAGGTGTAGTCCATGAACCTGTCCGTGAACCTGGCGAGCTCCGCTTCTGGGCTGTCTCCGCCAAACAACGCCTCGTTGATGACGATGGGTTGTTCTGACGCGTATTGTTCATTGAGTTCGTCAAAGTCTTCCAAGGCTACTTGGACTTTAATGGTGTTGTATTGCGCTACAACGGTGAAAAAGACCATGATGACGATGACTGCCGCTACGATGAAGAATTGTCCTTTCTTCGCGCAGTTCTGAAACACCAGAAGCGTTTTCGGATGCTTCACGACATACCTCGTCCACATATAAGCGCGCTTCATCAACCAAAGAAGATCATCCTCTCGTTTCTTCCTCTTTTTCATTGTAAAGAAGTTCCCGCTCTTCCAGTTTTATAAGCCTGTTGCTTGGAACGCGAAAAGTGAGAAATGTTCTGAGTTCTGCCTCGACGTACATGAGCCTTCTTCGAGGCAGGGGTTATTAAATATTTATATGGCGAAGTGTCAGAATTCTTTAAACAGGGAGGAATTAGGTGGTTGGATTTGATAAGGTTGGCGTCTATTTTCCGTCCTTATGAAAGTAAGATTATTTGAGATATGGAGAAAGTAGTCTATTCCAAGCATTAAACATTCTAATATACTCATCCTCACACCCCGAAGCCCTATCCTCTGGCAATTCCCATTCTGTAATTAAGTATTCTCCGTTTCGAGTATCGCTTCCATATATCCAACACAGAAGATTATAATATCTTCTTCTATCCGGAGAATGAATATCTGAAAATACCGATTCTTCAATATTTGACTCTTCAGATTTTATAAAAAACCAATCGGCTCCATCCAAAAGAACATTAATGCCGGATTCTTCGCTACTTAAAAGAAATAATGTAGATACTTGGTCTGCATTGTCTTCGGGGTTGCCTGTAGAAGGTAAGTCATATATATCAATTACCATATGCCCAACTTCATGATAGAATACAAAATACATACTACTTAGCATAGCCGTTCCTAAGTCAGTATCAGTCTCGGAATAGTCGTAAAATACTTCAGCAAGGTGGTCCATTAGTTCATAGCACATTATTATCTGTTTTGTACTAGGATCATAAAATGCATTTTCCTCTCCACATTCTACGACGTTTATAGTAATATCGTATGGTAAAATCAATGCGTCGTTGAGGACTTGTGCCTCGTTCTCAAAAAGTTGTGCATCTTTGAATATTCTTTCATATTCTGAGTAGTCTTGGTTTGTCACAGGAGAATACATGACTTTAAAATCTCCTTGATCAGATATAGCGGTTGAAGAGGCAGAACCTATTTTGTTCATTGACTCTTGTATAATTCGAGTATTAGTTTCTAATCTACCTTTATGCTCATCAAGAGCTAGTTTCTCACTAACTACATCAACACCCAAGCTTCTAAGTTCTACTTCGTTTTTATCTATGAAGTTTTTAAAAGTCTCAATTTTCGCTTTTAGTACATTAGCATTGTCTAGGTACTTATTTCCAAAATTTTCTAGTTCAATTAAATCAATTGCTGATCCTTTATTATACTGATTTATCAAAACATCCCATTCGGCTTGAAGCAGTTCCGCATTTTTCAAATCTTTGTTTATCGCATCTAATTGTTTTGCGTAATCTTCAGAAGCTTCTGGAGTTTCGGACACGCAACCACTAACAATAACGGTTAGAATTAGTAGGATAAACAACAGCACTTTCTCTTGAAATCTCATAGTTTGTTTTATACCCATATTCATAACCAATTGAAACAAATATAAAGACCTTTCTAAATGATTTTAAGTGACGTTAACTTAACATCTCAAGAAAAAAGTAGTTTTTTATAGGTTAACAGTTTTTCTTGTTGATGGAGTACGACGTGCTTGCTTCTGGTTATGATGAATTGTACAGGGAAGAGCAGGTTGAAAAGTTGGAGTTTGTTAAAAAAAAGATAAAGATTAAAGAAAGAGATAGGCTTCTTGATGTTGGGTGCGGTACTGGCATTTCAACGAATTTTTTTAAATGTGAAAGCGTGGGTGTTGATGCTTCCGTTGAGATGGTGAAAAAGGGAAAGGGAAACTTGTTGGTTGCTGATGCTGAGGCCTTGCCGTTTAAGGACCATGTTTTTGACGTGGTGCTTTGCGTGACTGCGATGCATAATTTTAAGGATCATAAGAAGGCGTTTTTTGAGATGAAACGCGTGTTAAGATATAAGGGAAATATTGTTCTTACGATACTGAAGAAAGCGGGGAAACATGAGGAGATTGTCAGTTTTTTGAAAGAACAGGGAAAATTTAAAGAATATACATTACAAAAGGATACTATATTGATCTTGGCTGAAGAAGAGTAGGTGTCATCTCAATTTAAGTAATACGGACCCTAAGCAAGTTATAACAAAAGGAGAAGATCACGCTTGCTCGCACCCGCGATGAACATGCTTCGAACTGCAAAGTCCAAAAAAACCGAAGCGAACATAAAATCTAAACATGAGGCGTAAGAAATCAAAAGATCTCATCATGAGTGAAGATCATAAAACGGGCCTGGTGAGATTCGAACTCACGACCTACGCATTAGGAGTGCGCTGCGCCTCTCTTTAAAAATTATAAAAAGAGTTTGCGCTGTCCAGGCTGCGCTACAGGCCCTTGAGAAAAAGAGAAGGTGTTATGTTTAAAAAAGTAATCTTTTTAAAGATGTCCTTAGTCGAAGAGAGTGTGGCGCTTGATGATAGTTTAATGAAAGTTGAGATGAGAAGAGATCTTCATGAGAGAGATAGGGTGTGTGAAGCGCAGGCGGAGGTGTTGCTGAGAGAAAGCGGATTTGCGACGAGTGAAGAGTTGGAGATGTTGGACAAGATTTATGCGGGGTTAAATATTGAGAGAAGGTTTTTTGGAAGCGTTGAGTATAAGGAGGGGTTGTCTCATTACGAAAAGAAAGTTCACGCGTAAGTGAACGTTGTTTTCTTGTCTTTGTTGAACTTGTAAGTTTCATAAAATTCTTTTTTGAAGGTATGAAATTCGTTGTTTTTGATTGCTTTTCTTGTTTCTTTGAGAAGGTTATGAATGAAGTGTAAGTTGTGAATGTTGCCGTATCTGTCTCGTATTGGTTCATAAGTTTTGTAGAGGTGATGTAAGAATGCTTTGCTGAAGTGTTTGCAGACGAAGCAGTCACAATTTTCGTCGAGTGGTGTTTCGTCGTGTTTGTAAATGCTTTTTTCAATATCGATTTTTCCCTTGGCGGTGAAGAGTCCTCCGTGTCTCGCGTTCATGGTAGGAAACCTTGAGTCAAAACAGTCGATTCCTAAGTTGATGGCTTCGAGTAAGTCTTCTGGGCTTCCGACACCCATCAGGTAGCGTGGTTTTTCTGTGCTGATTTCTTGAGTGCTGATTTTTATCATGTCGAACATGAGGTCTCTTCCTTCTCCGATGCATAATCCTCCAAGGGCGATGCCGTCAAAGTCAAGGCTGTTGATGAATGAAGCGCTTTCTTTTCGTAAGTCAGGGGATGTTCCTCCTTGGCATATCCCAAAGAGTAATTGTTTTGTGGTGTGCGCTTTTTTGCAGCGTGCCGCCCAGTCGTGGGTTTTTTTTGTGCAAGCTGCGATATAGTCTAGTGCAGTGTTGTAGTGAGGAACGAAATCCAAGGTCATGAGGACGTCTGCTCCAACTTGCTCTTGGACGGCGATGATGTCTTCTGGCGTGTAGAAGTGTCTTTCTCCAGTGTAAGGATTCTTGAAGTGAACGCCTTTGTCATTTGCCTTGTGGAGGAAGCTCTTGCTCAAAATCTGAAACCCGCCTGAGTCTGTGAAGATGCTTTTGTTCCACTGCATGAAGGTGTGGAGTCCTCCGTGTTTGGCTAAGGTGTCGAGGCCTGGCCTTAAGGAGAGGATAAACGCGTTGGCGATGAGTGCCTGCGCTCCTGTTTCCTCGAGCTCTGTTGGGCTGAGTTGTTTTGCTGTTCCTTTTGTTGCGATAGGCATGAAGAAAGGTGTTGCTACGCTACCATGCGCGGTTTGAAGAACGCCCGCTCGCGCGTTCTTTTCCTGGCTGGTGAGTTTGAACATCGTTATTGGAGTTTGTAGAATTTTTCCGCGTATCGCGTTTTGTTGTGGATGCCTGCGATGAGCGCTCTTGCGTACACTGGAATTAACAAGGCGTAAATGAACACTTTTTGGCTCTTGAATTTTTTCATGGCTTTGATTTTTTTCGAGAAGGTGTCTGTGATATCAACGTAAAGGGTTGGGTGCGTTTCTGGTAAGGCGTTCCACACTTCAAAGACGTAAACGCTGATAATTTTTTTCCTGTCTGCTTCTTCTATAGCTTGAGAGACCATGGCGTGGACTGCTCTATGATCTGGGTGAGGATCAAATTTTGAGTGCATGAAAATTTTGGTTGGTTTAAATTGAGTGATGATCTTTTTGAGGATGTCTTTGATCTTCGGATTCTCTATAGTGTCCTTGAGTGCCCCATCTTTGAGGCCGATGAAAATAGTTTCCTTGCATCCCATAAATGCGCCGATCTCTTTGGCTTCTTTTTTTCTGTCTTCGATTAAAAGATCTTGTTTTAACCATGGACTGCTTCCAGCGCCATTGCTGAAGATAACACCGATAACTTCTTTGCCTTCTTGGCTGTATTTCGCGATGGTTGCGCCCATTCCAATTTCGAGATCATCAGAATGAGCCGCCATACAAAGGATGGTTTCTTTTTCCATAGTAAGAGAGGTTGAAAGAAGGTTTTTAAAGGTGGTGGATGATGGTCCTCAACTAAATAGTTCTTATTTTGTTAAAACAAAGTGAAAATTAATGTCCGAAGAATATTTCTCTTGTGATATCACGATCATTTTTTGTTTTTTTCTTTTTAGAGGTCGTACGTCTTATATGACTTTTTACACGCACATATTTTTTTGCCATAATCTGTTATTCTAGAATTCCCGTCATATATATTTTTCCCTAACATGATTCGAAGCAATGCATAGATTTCTAGGTAGGTATGCGCCGACCGGGATTCGAACCCGGGCCAGCGGCTCTCTTCAAATGTTGAAGTTATGGAAGGCCGCGATACTAGCCACTATACTATCGGCGCACGAGGCAGGTTCTTAAAATTGTCTTAATAAAACTTTCGTAAACTCAACTTTAAGAACCTTTAAATAAGTTCTGGAGTTGCCAACATTTTCATGGAGACGAAGACGATTCTTGTCACTGGTGGTGCTGGCTTTATTGGCAGTCATCTGTGTGAATACTTGCTGAGCAGAGGCCACAGCGTTATCTGTATGGATAATTTTTTCACAGGCCAGAAGAGGAACGTCGCGCACTTGCTTGGTCATCCTGATTTTGAGGTGATAAGGCATGACATCACGCACAAGTTTCATGTGCATTGTGAGCAGATTTACAATTTGGCGTGTCCCGCTTCTCCGGTGCATTATCAGTTTAATCCTATTAAGACGATTTTGACAAGCACTGTTGGGATGATTAATGTGTTGGAAGTCGCGAGACAAGCTGGCGCTCGTATCCTGCAAGCCTCTACGTCTGAGGTGTACGGCGACCCGAAGGTGCATCCGCAGCCTGAGTCGTACTTCGGCAACGTCAATTCGATAGGGCCGAGATCTTGCTACGATGAGGGGAAGCGTGTCGCTGAGACGTTGTGCATGGATTACCATAGGCAGGAGGAGGTTGATGTAAGAATCTCAAGAATTTTTAACACGTATGGGACAAGGATGGCTGTGGGTGACGGTCGGGTGATTTCGAATTTTATTGTGCAGGCGTTGAAGAACCATGAAATCACGGTGTATGGCGATGGAAAGCAAACGCGGTCTTTTTGTTATGTTGCTGACTTGGTCGCAGGCTTGTACAAGCTGATGAACAAGGAGGGTTTTCTTGATCCGGTGAATTTAGGCAATCCTGAAGAGTTCACGATCCTGGAATTAGCGCAGAAAGTTGTGGAGTTAACCAATTCCGAAGCGAAGCTTGTCTTTAGGAATTTGCCTGCCGATGATCCTATGCAGCGGAGGCCTGATATTACCGTAGCGAAGCAGGTGTTGGGATGGGAGCCAAAGATACAATTGGAGGAGGGTCTTGGCTATACGATTGAGTATTTTAGAGGCGTGTTGAACAAGAAGATGTGAATAATTTTTTGAATTGAGAAAGTTTATATAACCACCTTTCCCTTGGAGAGGTTTATGGAGTTTTATCAGAGGTCTGTTGAGAGTGTCTTGTCAGAGCTTGGTTCTTCTCAAGAAGGTTTGTCTTCGAAAGAAGCGAAGAGAAGGTTGTCTGAGTATGGTGAGAATGTTTTAAAAAAGACAAAGAGAATTTCAGCGTTGAGGCTTCTCCTCAGGCAGTTTCAGAGTTTTATTGTGATGGTGCTTGTTGCCGCTGGCGCTGTTTCCTACCTTGTGGGAGAAAGGTTGGATGGCCTGGTGATTGGGGCCATTGTGCTTTTGAATGCGATACTCGGCTTTATCCAGGAGTTCAAGGCTGAGCGAGCCATCGAGGCCTTGAGAAAGTTGTCTGCGCCAAAAGCAAGAGTCATTCGTGAGGGAAAGAATTGTGAGATTGACGCGAAAGAGGTTGTTCCTGGGGATGTGCTTGTGATAGAGGAGGGAAGTTTTATTTCCGCTGATGCCCGCTTGATAAGTATCGCTTCATTGTCGATTGACGAGTCTTCGTTGACTGGTGAGTCCGTTCCTGTAAGCAAGGTAATTACTCCCTTAGCTGGAAAGACGGAGATCGGGTCAAGAAGGGATATGGTGTTTGCTGGGACTGTTGCTGCTCGTGGTCGTGGCCAGGCTGTGGTTGTGTCGACTGGATTGAAGACAGAGCTAGGGAAAATAGCCGAGAAGTTGCAGGAGATTCAGCATGAGACGACCCCTCTTCAGAAGCAGTTGAAGTATCTTGGGAATTATTTGACGCTAAGTATTTTTGTGGTGTGCGGGATTATTTTTGGAATCTCGTGGTGGCGGACTTCGTTAGTGTTGGATTCTTTCATTAACGCCGTGGCGTTGGCTGTTGCTGCTGTGCCTGAGGGCTTGCCTGCGGTGATTACGATCACGTTGGCGCTGGGAACGAGAAGGATGTTGAGGAGAAAAGCGCTGATTAGAAGGTTGCACGCTGTGGAGACGTTGGGAGCGACGTCCGTGATTTGTGCTGATAAGACTGGGACGATGACAAAGAATGAGATGGCTGTCTTGCAGCTGTATGTTGACAGGATGCTTGTGGATGTTGGGAAGGGAATGTTTTCTCATGAGGGCGTTGGTCTTGATCCGAAAAAGTTTTCAAAATTGTTTGAGATTGGGGTGGCGTGTAATAATGCGTCGCTAGATGGTCCTGCTGATCCGACTGAGAGGGCGTTGCTGGTTGTGGCGGAGAAAGCGAAAGTGAAGGTTGATGTCGAGAGGTTGAAGGAGATTCCATTTTCTTCTGAGAAAAAGTTTATGGCGACAGTGGACAAGACCGGAATAGGTGAAGTGACGCATGTGAAGGGCGCTCCTGAGATTGTTGTGGAGATGTGTGATGCTGCTCTTGTGCATGGAAAAGTAGTGCCATTGACGAGGAAGGAGCGTGAGAATCTGCTTAGCGCCGCAAGTGCAATGGCGGGTAATGCGCTGCGCGTGTTGGGGTTTGGGTACGCTCCGAAGGGGAAAAAGCTTATTTTTGTTGGCTTCATGGGAATGCTTGATCCTCCGCGCGAGGGCATGGTTGAGGCTGTTGCGTTGTGCAAGCGTGCTGGCATTCGTGTGGTGATGATTACTGGTGATCACTTGTTGACGGCGCAGGCTGTTGCTTCGCAGGTGGGCATTGTGGGAAAGGCGATGACTGGTGATGATCTTGACAGATTGCCTGAGGAAAAATTCAAGGCGACGTGTCGTGACGTTGCGGTGTATGCCCGTGTTTCTCCGCAGCATAAGTTAAAGATTCTTTCTTGTCTGCAGGATCGTGGCCTTGTGGTGGCGATGACTGGTGATGGCGTGAATGACGCGTTGGCGTTGAAGAAGGCGAATATTGGGGTTGCGACTGGTTCTGGGACTGACGTCGCGAAGGAGGCCTCCGACATGGTGCTATTGGATGATAATTTCGTGTCTGTGGTGAATGCGGTGTATGAGGGTCGTGGGATTTATAACAACCTAAGGAAGTTTGTGCATTATTTGTTGTCGTGTAACCTTGGTGAGGTGCTGACGATTTTTGTTGGCCTCTTGCTTGGGTGGCCGATTCCGTTGGTTGCGTTGCAGATTTTGTGGGTGAACTTGTTGACAGATGGATTTCCCGCGTTGGCGCTTGGTGTTGATCCTGTGGAGAAGGATGTCATGACGAAGCCTCCGCGTTCGGCGAGAGAGAGGATTGTGGAGAGAAAGGATTCTGTGGTGATTGCTATTCAGGGAGCGTTAGTGATGTTTGTGACGTTGGGCTTGTACTGGCTTTATTTGAGAAGGGGGGATGTTGCTTTTGCGCAGACGGTAGCGTTTTCTACGCTTGTGCTTTGCCAGATGGGTGTCGCGTTGAATTATAGTCTAGGTGAGAATTCGTTGGTGAGTGGTCGCTTGTTTAAGAATAAATGGTTGTGGCTCGCGATTGCTTTTTCAGTGGTGTTGCAAATGATAGTAGTGTATGGCTTAAATGGAATGTTTGGGACAAGGCCTCTTGGTCTTGGTGATTGGCTGGTGATTGTTGGTGGAGTGATTCCTATTTTGATTGTGCATGAATTGGGAAAGCGAACGTATTTTAAGGGAGTGTCCTAGTTCTTTTTCTTCATGTCTTCAAATGCTGCGGTGATCTGTTGGTCTGTCCATCCTTTTTTTCTGAGGCTAAGCTTGATTTGTTCGTGGGTGAATCCTTTTGTTAAGGATTGAGTGATGTAAGTCCTGAGTGTTTGTCGAGATTTTTCTGCCATAAAGATGCTGCTGATGATTGGTTTTTTGAAAAAGTACGTGAACGAATATTTTCCTTTATACGCAAAGATCCAGAGGATGCCGAAGAGGAGGGCAAGCCCTAAGAGGATAAAGGGATAAAGTGGAGGTGCAGTCTTGCAGTCTTCCGGGCAGATGACTGCGTCTTCTCCTGGTTCGCAAGAGTCATTGCCGCAGTTGATGCTGGGGAGTTTTCCTTGGTCGTCTCTTCTTGGAGGGAGGTCTGAGGAAAGAACAATGCTCTTCGTTTGGGTTGCTGTTGTCAGGTCTTGAAGGGTGTCTGCTTGAAGGAGGTAAGTGATGGTTGGGGTTGTTGAGGTGTAAATGCCTGGTGATTCTTGGTGAAGAGGACTGAGCGCCTTGTGCAACGTAACGCTTGAGGGTAAGAGTTCGTAATAGTCTCCGCTTCCTTGAAGTGTTTTTTCTACAAGGATGAGTTGTTCTTTTCTTCCGTCTTGGTAGAAGATGCTGAGGAGGGTTGCTTTGCTTGGAACTGCTTGTTGACTGGCGAGGACTGCTGCGTTGTTCTTGGTAATGCTAGAAGGGATATCTTGGAGGCCTGTGGCTTGGGCGTCAAAGGTGATGCTTGTGTGAACCAGAAGGTCTCGGGGAGTGGTGGTGCGGAGGCTTGAAAGTTTTTGGCTGAGTGCCTGCTCTCGTGCTTCTCGCTCTGGAGGCGTTAACGTGGCAAGTGCCTCGTGCTCTGCCTTGAAGACTGTGAGGTTTGCTGCTGCTGCTTCAAGGATTGTTCCAAGGCGAAGGGTGGTTGCGAGTGTGCTGTGTTGTTGGAGTTTTGTTTTGAGTGCGGTGAGGTCTTGTTCTGTGGTGCTGAGTTGGGTTTGGAGGTCTGGTGTTATTACGACGATCGTTTGGGTTGCGGTTCCTGCGATGCCTTCTTTGTCTGTAGCTGTTAAGGTGAGGGTGTAGCTTCCTGGCATGGAATAAAGGTGGGTAGAGTTTTTTCCTGTGGCTGTTGTTCCGTCTCCGAAGTCCCACGCGTAGTTTCTGATGGGCCTGCCTTCGACTGGCGTTACTGCTGCTTCAACAGTGACCGCTTGTCCGAGGTTGAGTGTGTCTGCGGTGTACCTGATGGTCGCTGTTGGTCCTTTGACAACATCAAAGGTGACTTCGTTTGATTCAAAATCTCCTAAGACTGCTTTGACAGTAACGCCTTCTCTTTCTATGGTTGGCACGCGTACCTCTGGGTAGGTGTGAAGCTGTTCCCTGAGGATGCTCTTGTTGTAGCTGATCTTTTCTGGAGTGTAGGATATTGGGGTAAAAGTTGTGAGGGTAAATCGTCCTAAGTTTGTGTCGAGTTTAAGTCGGAGGTTGCTGAGAGTGAGTGTTCCTGCGCTCTTGCTGCTGATGTTAAAGGGAACGAGAAGGCAGTTGTCTGCGCATCCGCGCCTTTTTGCGTGGCTCTTGAGTTCTTCAACTGCGTTTTCAAGAACAGGTGTTACAGTGGTGCTGAGTTGTCGTTCGTAGTCTTGGTGTTCTGCTGAGAGATAGTAATTGACTGGAACTTTTCTTCCTGCCCTGAAACCGTAGGCCGGGCTGCTTGTCTCGACGCCAAGAGTATAGCGTTCTTGGCTGATATCCTCTGTTGGGGGAAGTTCAAGGTAGGCGCAGACAAATCCTGGTCTTGGCGCTGGATTGTCATAGGCGATGGTGCAGACATGTTCTTGAAGGCTTGTTGGTCTTGTGGGAAAAGTGCAACAGCTTGGGTCTTGTCCTTGGCAAACATCTTGTGTTGATGCTGGCCTTGTGGCTGTTATCGCTGCCTTGAGCGCCCCTGTCGAGGTGAGGCTCTTGCCGAGCGCTTTTACTTTGAAGACTGTTGCGGCTGGCAGGGTGAGGTTTTGGCAGTACAAATCGTCTGCGTTTCCGGTGAGGCTGACTTCTGCGTCTGGTTGTTTGTCCCTGAGGTAAGAATCGCTGATAGGAACGAAGACCCCTTGGCGTTGTGGCCCGACATATGTCCACTCTGTGTCTTTGTCATTGCCGATGTCGATACTCGGCGAGGTGATGCCTTGGCTTCCTTGGATGCTGACGGAAAAGTCGAGAATATCGAGAAGGTCGCGGTGCGTGATGCCTACTTTGCTGAGATTAACCGCTAATTCAAGCTTGGAGCCTGGTCGAGCAAAGCGGAGTTCCATGGTTGTGGCTGGGCCTCCAGTGGTAGTGTAGGCTGCTGGATGCCTTGTAGTGTTTTGAAGCTGGGTAAGCTGGCTGACTGTCTTGTTTCCGTAAGCGATATCGTCGATGATGAAGAGGAGGACTGCGTCTTTGGGAACTGGTTCTGTAAGGTTGAGAAGAACATAGCCTTCAAGGGGTTGTCCTGTGCCGAATGTTTCCCTGGTGAGGGTGAGGTTGAGTACTTCTTCTGCGTTCGCTAACTGAAAGGTTGCGAAGAGAATAAATAAGATAAAAACACCTCTTTGAACGATCTTCATAAGAAACTCTTAGTGATGTACTCGTTTAAAAAGGTTGTGTGGTCGACAGGAGCTGAGCGGTACATTTAAAAGTTTGAAATGATATTCTTAAAAGATGAACTTGACAATAAGAGTCATTGACTGCCACATTGCAGTTTCTGATGGATGCAAGCTGCATAGTGCAGGAAGCGACATTGTGGGCGATTCCAAGTTGAGAGAGATCCTGCGCGAAAGAGATGTTGGGGTGAATCTGACAAAAGAGGCAGCGAAGGTGCCAGGGGAGACTGACCGGTTTTTGTTGTATATGAACATGGCTATAGCTCCTCATTTTCAGGGTGATACGGAAGTGAGGTTGAAGTGTCCTGTTTGTGGTAATGTCTATGTGCTGGAAAAGAGTAGTATGGAGAAGGTTTTGAGAGAGTATGAATGAGAGGTTTATTCTTTTCTCTTCAGGATCTTTCCTCGCGCTGAGGGCTGTATTTCCATGAGAGTATTCTTGAATTTTTTCTTGATGCCAAAGTTTTTGTGCAGGTAAAGTGCGAGTGCGGCTACTTCTGAGTGTGGTTGGTTGCCGACGCTGATGTTGTAGTCTGAAGCTTGATAGAGTTCTGAAGCGACTTTTTCTCCTCCGACAAGAAGAAGTTGCTTTGTTGCTGTTACTCTTGTCGTTTCAAAATCTAAGCCGTACATTGTTAGGTGGACGACGGTGAATCCTTCTTTTTTCTTTTGTTTGATAAAACTATATTCATCTTCTATCCTTTCAACATTGAAAGGCCCGCCGAATCTTTTTGTGAGATTGTTGAGGCTTTCTTCCATCTCTTGGTCTCTGTCTCCCGTGTACCACATCTTGGTTGCTCCTAGCGCTCTGGCCGCTAAGCCGCAGTGGGTTGTGGTGCGTTGGTCTCGTGGCAGTCTGTGTCCAAGTCTGAGAAGTTCGATGTTCATAAAACGCTGGATTGGGTGTTCTTTTTATGCTTTTTGATGGCCTTGAGAACCTCTTGCAAGATTGCTTCTGGATCTTGGCTGCCGTTGATGTTGAGGAGTTTGTTTTTGTAAAAGGAAAGCAGGGGTTTTGTTTGTTTTGTGTAAACGTCCAGTCTTTTTTTGAGAATGGTGAGGGTGTCGTCTTTTCTGTTTTCAATCGCTGCTCTGTTGAGGATTCTCTTGATGAGTTCTTTTTTGCTTGTGTTTAAATAAAAGATATATGTGGTTGATTGATAACGTTCAAGTGCTTGTGCTTGGTTGATGGTTCGTGGATATCCATCAAGGACGTAATTGGTTGTTGGAAGAATTTTTTGGACGAAAGGGATGGTGATCTCGTCTGGTACAAGATTGCCTTTGCCCCAGTAAGAGAACGCCTTTTTTCCAAAGGCTGTTTTTTTCTTATATTCTCTTCTAAAAATGTCTCCGGTGTTGATGTGTTTGAAGTTGAGTCTCTTGCTGAGGAGTTTCGCTTGTGTTCCTTTTCCTGATCCTGGCGGTCCGAGAATGACGAGTCTCATGAAAAAGGTTCTTGATATTGGGGTTTTTTAAGTTTGTCCTTGGTCTCTATCCAAAGTAGTGTTCTGTTTCTTCCTTGATGGTGGTTTTCCAGGATTCTTCCATGGTTCGCACAACGTTGGCGACGTCTTGCTTGAAGGTTGGCCATTGTTTCCAGAGTTTGAGGATGTATTCGACGTCTTTGTCTTCTGACCCTTCGATATCGAGGAGCATGCTTTGTCTGTCGAAGATCATCATGGCGCTGTGCATCTTAGTGAGGGTGGTGCGCGCATCCTCGTTGAAGAAGCTGCTTTCGTAGGATGAGAGTGGTGATCGTTCTGTCGGGTAGAGGATGCCTTCAAGGATTCTGCAGAAAAAGATGAGTTTGTCGCGCATTTTTCTTCTGAGAACGCGGAGTGGGAAATCCTTTTTCTCTAAGTCTCCGAGCTCGAATTCTTTGTGCAGCGTGTCGAAGTCTGGAAGGTTGTGTTTTTTTCTGTATTTTTCGTATTCTGCCTTGAAGTCGAGTTTTTCTGTCATAGAGCGAAGAAAAAGGAGGAGTGATGTAAACTTTTAAGGTTTGTGGCTGAGGTTGTGGAAGAGTGGTTGCGGTATCTGGAGAGTGTAGGGCTGGTGTGAGGCATTTAAAATGTTTAAAGAAAGAAAAAATATTTTGTATCTTAAAGAGTGGAAGTCTCAGGATTGTATGAAGGATTTTTTAAGGAGATTAGCATCCTCCTCCGATGATAGGTGTGCAGGCGGTTAAGAAAAGGGTGAGGAAGAGCAAGAGCCTCATGGATTATTCAAAGAGCGACCTTGTTTAAATATGTTATTGTTAAAATGTTATAAAAAACAAACGGCAAGGTTTATATACGAGTTTTTTCAGGAAGTGAAGTGATGCCAAAAAAGAGAAAGAGGATGAATAAGCGCGGTCAGGTTGTTGATGTTGTTCCTATTTCTGGCGAGCAGCAAGTTGAGCGAGAAGTTTCTTCTCAAGTGCGGCCTGCTCCTGCGATGAATGCTTCTCAGCGAGTCCAACAAGAAAGCCCAAAATTGTTAAGGGCTGCGATGGCTATTGGTGGCTTGTCCTTGGTGCTCGCGCTTGTTGGAAGTGTTGGGCTAAGTATTGATGTTGACTTGTCCATGTTGAATATTGTGGGAGCGTTTGTGGGTATTGCTGCGTTGATCTTGACAATTGCTGCCTGGATGAAGCGGGAAAAAAGTGTGAGCATGCTTCTTGGTTCTTTAAGCCTTGTCGCGTTTAACGCCACGTTTCGGTTTGATGCCCCAATAATATGGTTTGTGGCGAGTGTGGTGTTGGCTGGAGCAGCGTTAATTTTTAGTATAATAGATGTTAAAAAGATAATGTTGAAGAGAGAGCATATAGTTCTGTGCTGGTTGTGGGGTGTGCTTCTCCTGAGTCAGGTGATAATAGGTGTCTTATTGCTGTTGGGGGTGTTGGGATGAAGAAGATTCCGAAGGCTGTGGCGTGGGCGTATACTGGGCTTTTTTTCGCTGTGGTCGCTGCGATCTTGGTAAGTGTGATGATAGCCTTGTCGTATAAAATGTTTAAGCTTACTGGAAGTGTAACTGATCCTTCGCAAGCCTTGCTGATGGGCAATGTTTTTGCTGTTGTCGGGATGATCTTGGGGGTGTACGCGTTAGGGAGAAAAGGCCCAAAGATGGTGGCGATAGCGGCGTTAGTGCTTGGATTCTTGGTGCTTGCCCTGCCTTATGTATTAGGATAGTGTTTTTCTTTGAGAAGGGAGATGGGTTTGCGTTCCGCGTATCCTGAGTTGACTTCGTGCCAGTGGCCAAGGTGTTGTTCTCCGAGGCGCCAGCAGAGGAGGATGTCCCTGCCTTGGTGTTTGGAGTAGAAGTCCACCAATCCCAAGTCTAAGTCTTTGACGATGCATCCATGCTGCTCGAGGTTCTCGAGATGTTTGTAAAAGTCGTAAGACAGCTTGTGGAATTTTTTGTTGAGCCTTAAGCTGAGCAGGTTGTGTTCGTAGTTGTAGTCCTCGAAGTCTATTTCTACTGTGCTGAGGAGCGTGAGCGCGTTTTTAAGGCTGATGAGTTTTTTAAGGCTTGTTTGGATTGTTGGGAGGAGGTGTTTTGCTTCTTGAAGGGTGAAGTATTTTTTGCGTATATCTGCGATCGTGTCTGAGGTCATGAGAAGAAGATTGTTCTTGGAAAATTTAAGCTTTTTGTTTGAAAGGCAGTATTTGTTTAGCTCACTTCTTTGCCTTTAAAAAATTTTAGCAAAAGTTATTAATGAACAACCGGCAGTGAAAACACTTCTTTAAAAAGAAACCTCAAACAGCTAAACAAATACTTTTTATAGAAAAGTTTAATAAAAATGGCTTATTACCACTACTTTATGGTAGATAAAAAAGATTCGCTCGAAAGAAGACTTACGCATGATGGCATAGTTCATCATCCTCTTGGAGGCGGATCTTATGTGTTCAAGAAGAATTATGTTGATTATTTAGTTAGACAACTTACTAAAGAAAAAGTGAGGATTAGTATTGGTGCACAACCAAATTCATCACCACACTTTGGGACTTTAGTAGTCTTTAGCTTAGCTTATGCTTTGGCGCAGAAAATGTCTGCTCATTCTAATTCAATCCAGCCTGAAGTATTTTTTGAAGTTATAGATACAGCACCATCGGAAACAAAGACCATAAATGGTATTGATTATCAAATCAGTTTGAGGGATAGTAAAGTAGCTGAAAGTCATCTTGAAGAATATTCTGAACTATTGGAGTTGCTAAAAGGCTTTACAGGCGTAGATTATACGATAAGAAGGCAAAGTGATTTTAATTCACAACAAGGAATACCTCCAATATTGCGAAGAATTGTTAAAAATAGAGAGATAATAGGACCTATTCTTGATCCACAGAGAGGACTATTAAGTATGAGGGTGGCCTGTTCTGATTGTGGATTGACTGATAAGAAAGGAATTAACAACAGATACTACGATGACAGTATTGAATCCTATTGTCCGGAACATGAATGGTTTGAAACTTCTTTTGATGACGAGTCAGCAAAATTTGAGCATAATACCCCTCTCAGAAATTTGATAAGAGCATTAGTATATTCTTCAGATAATTTAAGTAATGATGTTCCATTCGAATGGTTAAGAGTCACTGGAAGTGATTATGCAGGATATTATCAAGAACAGCTACTTTACAAAGCAGCATCAATTTTAGGAACACCAGCAGACGAACTACCAACAATAGTATATGCTCCACTTGTTGTGGATTGGTCTGGAGCAAAGCTGTCAAAATCTCTTTATGTGAAACAGAATGCTTATAAAGATCTTCCTCAATATTTAGTAAATTATGATAAATTTAGAGAAAAACTTGGTGAAGAAGGCGTCAGAAAAATGTTCGATGAAGTTTCATCTTGGTTAGAAGATTCATTTAAGTTATTCAGAAGCTATTCGGTATATTACTTCATGGAGTTGTTTGGAGATGAGTGAACAAATAAGAATGAATTTTATAGAACCAAGAGATATTTTTCTAAGCATCAGACCAAAGTTTGCTGAACTTATTGCGAGTAGGGAAAAAACATACGAATTTAGAAGATATAAGCCAAAAGACCCAGTTAAAAGAATTTTGCTGTATGTTACCAGTCCTGTTTCAGAATTAAAATATATTGCTGAAGTTGGGGAAATGGTCGAATACCCAAACCAAATTCCCGAAGATGGTATAGGGAATGCTGATTTTAATAAAGGACTAAAGATATCAAAATTTGGTTTTCCTATAATACATTTAGATGAATTAGTGGAAGGAATTCCTATCAGTGAATTGAGAAGTAAATTTAATTTTAACTCTCCACAAGGTTTTATTTATACCAATACTTTTCCAGAACTAGTAGCTTATGTAAAAAGTTGTGAAACAAGAAGGCTGTATTAAAATTGTGGGTAAGACTTTTTTGAAAAATTTATATGAACGTCAATTTAATGCGATCGAGAATGGTCAGAAAAATGTTGAAATCAGGGCTAACAAAAATGTCTTCTCTGGAAGTTCAGTCAATCTCATTGAAAAAACGATTTTATTATTTTTAAAAGAGTGGGTAGTGAGGAAAAAATAAAATGTACTGTAGAAGTATTTGTTTAGCTCACTTCTTTGCCTTTAAAAAATTATTAATGAACAACCGGCAGTGAAAACACTTCTTTAAAAAGAAACCTCAAACAGCTAAACAAATACGAAAGGCCGGCTCAGTAGAAAGTTCAATTATTTTAAAGGGATTGATTTTATTGGAAAAAAACTTCAGAGAGTTTTTCAGAGCAGAACTACGGTTTTTAACAAAACAACGGGTTGAACTCAAAAGAGGAAGAAGACCTACTGAGCCCGAAAGGCCGGAAAGTTTTTATAAGTGTCCTTCTTTTTAGGAAAAATGGTGCTTGTGAAGGGGTGTGGAAAGGATGATCTTGCTCGAGGAGCGATGAAGGCTGTCAATAGAGGAGGATTAGATCTTGTGGTGATTCATATGAAGGATGATAACTTTTATTGTGTGAGAGATGAGTGTACGCATCATCAGGCGAGGTTGAGTGAGGGCTTCTTGCGAGAGAGGAGTATTACATGTCCATTTCATGCTGCGCAGTTTGATGTGAGGACTGGAAAGGCTTCGTTTGCGATGCCGATTCCTGAGGTGAGGACGTTTCCTGTTGCTGTTGGGGGTGAGGATATTTTTGTGGAGATCTAAAAAAATAAAAGTTTTGATAAAAAAGAGGTGAACGTTTTAAAGAATATTTAATAAGACAACAAGCAACAGCGAGAACTGTTTAATCGAATGCTCATTTTCTAGTAGGTAAATACTTTAAAAGGTGAATCTCAAAGAATAATGGATGGGTTTGGCTATTAGCGTTAAAAGTAAAATTCCAGATGCGCGTGCTGTTGTAAGAAAAAAGAAGTTGGAAAAGGAAGGGTTTAGTGGAAAGATTGATTCGTTAGAGATAGTGGATGTATATAGTTTAGATGTAGGGATGAATGGCCAACTTTTTCAAGAGCCTTCCCAGTTAGAAATGCTTCATACAGTCATCATGAATCCTGTGACCCAAAAATCAGATGAAGTGTCGATGCAACCTCCGGAAAGGTTTGATTGGGCGATTGAGATAGGATACTTACCTGGTGTTACAGACAATGTTGCCGCAACTGTAAAAGAAGGTCTTGAAGATTTGTTTAAAGTGGGAATAGGTGGAGAGCAAAGAGTTTACACTGCTCAAATTAGTTTTGTTTCTGGGAGTTTGTCACGAGAGGATGCTGTGAGGGTTGGTGAAAGTTTGGCAAATCCGTTGATTCAAAATATTACTGTAAAGAGTTATGAGGAATTTGTAAAGAACCCTCTTCCTGAAATTCCTAGAGTAAGACTTCATGGAAGCAGAAAGGTGGACCTTGTTGATCTTCTTAATACAGGTGATGAGGAGCTCACAGTTATAGGAAAGGAAGGAATCGCAAATAGCGATGGTTCGAGAAGAGGCCCTCTCGCTCTTGATCTTACGTATATGAAAGCAATTCAAGCGCATTTTAGGGATAAAGGGAGGAATCCTACTGATGTTGAAGTTGAGGCTCTCGCACAGACATGGTCGGAGCATTGTAAGCACACGATTTTTGCTGATCCGCTTGATGAAATTGTAGAGGGCTTGTATGAAAAATTCATTAAAGGTGCGACCAAGCGGATTAGAGCGCAAAGACGAGATGATGATTTTTGTGTTTCTGTTTTTACAGACAATTCTGGTGCAATTATGTTTGACGAAAGACATTTAGTTACTCATAAGGTTGAGACGCATAATAGTCCTTCTGCTCTCGACCCTTTCGGTGGAGCGATTACTGGAATTGTTGGAGTGAATAGGGATGCGCTTGGTTTTGGGTTGGGCGCGAAGCCTATTATTAACACATATGGTTTTTGTTTTGGTAATCCTGATGATTTAGAGCCTATTTACAAAGATGCGGAGAGAAAAAAGAGAATGCTCCCTCCGAGAAGAATGCTAGAGGGAGTTGTTGACGGTGTAAAAGTTGGCGGGAATTGCTCTGGAATTCCCACCCCTCAAGGTTTTGTCTATTTTGATGAACGTTACAAAGGAAAACCTCTTGTTTTTGTTGGAACTGTCGGTCTTATACCAAGAGAAAGTGCTGGAAGACCAAGCCAGATGAAAGCTGCTCAGCCCGGAGATTATGTTGTGATGGTAGGTGGAAGAGTTGGGCAAGACGGAATTCACGGCGCTACTTTTTCTTCTGAAGCATTGAGTCATGGAAGTCCTGCGTCTGCTGTGCAGATTGGTGATCCCATTACCCAAAAGAAGATGAGCGATGCGCTTGTTAAGGAGGCAAGGGCGTTGGGGTTGTATTCTAGTATTACTGATAACGGCGCTGGAGGGCTATCGTGCTCTGTCGCTGAAATGGCAAAAGAATCTGGTGGCTGCCTTGTTGAGCTTGACAAAGTTCCTTTAAAATATCCCGGGTTGCAGCCTTGGCAGATTTGGATTTCTGAGTCGCAGGAGAGGATGACGCTTGCTGTTCCTCAAGAGAAGTGGAAAGAGTTCCACGATTTGATGAAAAGGCGAGGAGTGGAATCTGCTATTATTGGTGAGTTTACAGATTCTGAAAGATGCGTTGTCCAGTATAAAGAAGAAACTGTTATGGATGTAGATATGAACTTTTTACATGAGGGTCTTCCTCAAAGATCAATGAAAGCTAAGTATACTGAAATTATTCATGAGAAGCCATTAATCCCACAACTTGAGGACCTTACAAGTTCTTTGCACGCAATGCTAAGCAGACCGAATATTGCTTCTTTTGCTTTTATCTCAGAACAGTATGATCACGAAGTACAAGGAGGTTCTGTCTTAAAACCATTACAAGGAAGAGGGAGAGTTAATGGCGACGCGACAGTTACCCGGCCTGTTTTGGATTCTAAAAAGGGAGTGGTGCTCTCGCAAGGAATTTTTCCTAGCTATAGCGATATTTATACCCAAGACATGGCTGGTGCTGCCATAGACACTGCTATTAGAAATGCTCTTGCAGTCGGAGCAAGACTTGAGCGTATAGCCTTGCTTGATAATTTTTGTTGGTGCAGTTCGAATGAGCCTGAAAGATTAGGTCAATTAAAAGAAGCTGCGCGAGGGTGTTATGAGTATGCTGTAGCTTATGGTACTCCTTTTATCTCTGGAAAAGATAGCATGTTTAATGATTTCAATGGTTTTGATAATGAAGGTAAGCCTATAAAAATTTCAATTCCTCCGACGTTGCTTATCTCTTCTCTAGGAATTGTCGATGATATAGAAAAAGTTGTGTCTTTAGATGCTAAATCTCCTGGAGATCTTGTGTATCTTATTGGAAATCCCCTTTATGAATGGATGGGTGGTTCTGAATATTTTGCAATGGTTGGAGAAGCAACAAGAGGAAAGAGGTATATTGGAAATAAAACCGCCCAGATTAGTGTTGAAAAGAATAAAGAAGTGTATACTGCTTTTTCTGAATGTATAGAAGAGAGTATCGTTGCATCAGCACAAAGCGTGCACAGGGGAGGAATGATTGTTGCCCTTGCAAAGACTGCGATGGGCGGTAAACTTGGAATGGAAGTATCACTTCGTGATGTTCCTGGGGAATATCAGAGGGATGACTATAGCCTCTATTCTGAAACTCCGGGAAGACTGGTAGTTACAGTCCATCCGCGACACAGACAACGATTCGGGAGGATTATGGGGGCTAATTTCTATGTCCCTATTGGTCAAATATTACCCCATACAAATTTTAGAGTGTTTGGAAGAGGGGGAGAGAAGGTAGTAGACACCGACGTGGAGGAAATGCTAAAATCTTACAGATTAAGGTTTGAGGATTATTAATGGCAAAACCTAAAGTTTTAGTACTCACTGGATATGGGATTAATTGTGAAGAGGAAACAAGTTTTGCTTTTCAGACTGCTGGAGCGCATGCGGAGGTTGTGCACATTAATGATCTTATTGATAGGCATAAAAAGTTGGAAGAGTATCAAATCTTAGTTGTTCCTGGCGGGTTTTCATATGGTGATGATACTGGTTCTGGAAAGGCTTTGGCAAATAAGATAAGAAATAATTTAGGAGAGGAGACTTTGAGATTTATGCGAGAGGATAATCTTGTTCTTGGAATTTGTAATGGTTTTCAAGTCCTTGTGAATTTAGGAGTGTTGCCAGCGTTAGATAATTCTTACGAGCCGCAAGTGGCTCTGACGCATAATGATTCGGCGCGATATACTGACCGGTGGGTTGATTTAGATTTTTTAGGAATAAGCCCTTGGATAGACGGAATAAGAAGGATAAGTTTGCCAGTGGCGCATGGAGAGGGGAGGTTTTATGCTGAGCCTAAAATTCTTCGCCGGCTTCAACAGCAAAATCTTGTTTCAGTAAGGTACGCTAAGGGAGAGATGTGTGATCTTGAAGGGTTGGGATATAATCCTAATGGGTCTTTGGAAGATATCGCGGGAATTACAGATGGTTCTGGGAGGGTGTTAGGGATGATGCCTCATCCAGAGCGAGCAATATTCTTTACCCAGCTTCCGCATTGGACGTTGCTTAAAGAGAGATGCGTAAGAAAAGGAGAAAAACTTCCAAGTGAAGGTCCGGGAATACAAATCTTTAAGAATGGAGTGAGATATTTTGAGTAAAAAATGAAAAAACAACTAACGTATGCTGATGCAGGTGTTGATCGTGATTTAGGAAATGAGGTTTCGAAGATTCTTTATCATGCTGCGAAAATGACATGGAAAAATAGAAAGGGAAGGCTTGGAGAGGTGATTGTTCCTTTTG